>CAZJQX010000004.1:25186-58810 GCA_964548305.1 uncultured Lachnospiraceae bacterium | reverse complement strand
GAATCTTCAGGGTCTGTGTATTATTCGATCTTTGATTTTCAAGGTTCTTTGTGCTCGCCGTTTTTAGCGGCAACTCATTTACTTTATCAAGTATTTGATGTTTTGTCAAGCACTTTTTCATTTTTTTATCGCCGCTAAATTTCAACGGCGACAAGAAAGAACTATATCACATAGCTTTTCTTTTGTCAATCAGCTTTTTCAGCTGAAACGGAGAAAGAGGGATTTGAACCCTCGCGCCGGTTTAACCCGACCTACACCCTTAGCAGGGGCGCCTCTTCGGCCTCTTGAGTATTTCTCCACTTACTTCTTTATCCCTGCCAAGAGGGAATCATTAAAATAGGCACCCTTCAAGGATGCCTATACATAGTAACAACAATTTTACAGACTGTCAAGCACTTTCTTTACTTTTCTGTTTCTTCGGTGCCGCCTTCATTATCCTCCGCATCCTGGGCGGATTCCCGCACCTTGGCGATGGAAGCAATGCTGGTGTCCTGATCCAGGCTCATAAACTTCACGCCGGAGGTACTGCGGCCGGTAACACTGACATCGGCAAGACTCATCCTGATCACGATGCCTGCAGTGGTGATAAGCATAAGTTCACGGTCTCTGGTGCAGAGCTTGAATCCCACCAGCTGCTGTCCAGTCTTCTCGGTGAAGCGGTAGCAGTGCAGACCCTTTCCGCCGCGGTTCTGTACATTGAACTCAGATACCGCCGTCAGCTTGCCGTAGCCCTTTTCGGATACCACAAGGAGATACTCTCCCTGGGAAAGCTTCTGCATGCCGATAAGTTCGTCATTTTCATCCACCCGCATGCCGCGTACACCCATGGCAGAACGGCCGGTAATACGGATATCCTTCTCATTGAAGCGGATAGCCATACCATTCCGAGTGCCCAGCATGATTTCCTCATCGGGATTCACCAGCTTGGCCTCAATCAGCTGATCCCCATCCTTCAGAGTCATGGCAATCAGACCGTTTTTCCGCACATTGGCATACTGGGAAATCGGCGTCTTCTTCACCATGCCGGATTTGGTGGCCAATACCAGGTACTGATCCGTATTGAAGTCCCGAAGACAGAAGGAAGCGCTGACATGCTCTCCCGCCTGCAGCTGCAGCAGGTTCACCATAGCGGTACCTCGGCTGGTTCTGGAGGCCTCCGGGATCTCATAGCCCTTGATGCGGAAACAGCGTCCCAGATTGGTGAAGAACATGATGTAGTGGTGGTTCGTGGTCATGAAGAGATCCTCGATATTGTCATTATCGATCGTCTGCATGCCCTTGATGCCCTTGCCGCCGCGGTTCTGCTGCTTGAAGTTCTCCGGTGACATACGCTTAATGTAGCCAAGTCTTGTGGCCGCAATCACTACGTCATCATCGGCAATGAGATCCTCATCGTCCATATCGTCATCATGAGAAAGCACAGTTCTGCGGTCATCCCCGTACTTATCCGCAATAACGTCCAGCTCCTCACGGATCACCGCCAGCAGCTTCTTGGGGTCTCCCAGAATTTCCTGATAGTAGGCAATCTTCTTCTGCAGATCCTCATACTCCGCCTGCAGTCTGCCTCTTTCCAGACCGGTCAGGGCACGGAGACGCATGTCCACGATGGCCTGCGCCTGCGCCTCACTGAACTGAAAGCGGGCGATAAGATTGGTCTTCGCCTCTTCCACATTGGCTGCTGCCCGAATGATCTGTACAATCTCGTCAATATGATCCAGCGCCTTCAGCAGTCCCTCTAAGATATGGGCACGCTCCTGACACTTATTGAGATCATACCGGGTTCTGCGGGTAACAACATTAACCTGATGCTTCAGGAACTCCTCCAGCATCTGCTGCAAGTTCAGCACCTTAGGCTCGCCGTTTACAATACAAAGCATATTGACGCCGAAGGTATCCTGCAGCTGGGTATGCTTATAAAGCTGATTCAGGATCACATTCGGATTCACATCCTTCCGAAGCTCAATGTTGATCTTCGCGTTGGATCCCTTGCCGGCAGCATCGTTGATATAGGTAATGCCGTCGATCTTCTTCTCCTTCACCAGATCGGCAATTTTTTCAATCACCCGGGAACGGTACACCAGATACGGCAGCTCCTTCACTATGATTCTGTGCTTGCCGTTCTGCATGGGCTCAATTTCACATACCGCCCGCATCTTCACCTTGCCGCGGCCGGTGCGGTAAGCCTCTTCAATGCCTTTTCTTCCGAGGATCTGGGCACCTGTGGGGAAATCCGGTCCCTGGATAATGCCGAGAAGCTCCTCCATGGTGGTTTCCCGGTCCTCAATGCGGTTCTCAATGATGCGGTCCACAGCCTTTACCACCTCACGAAGATTGTGGGGCGGAATGTTGGTGGCCATACCCACGGCAATGCCGGTAGCGCCGTTTACCAGAAGATTCGGGAACCGGGCAGGCAAAACAGTGGGCTCATCGTACTCATTGGAGAAGTTGGGCTGAAAATCCACGGTATCTTTATTGATGCCGTTCAGCATTTCCGCCGCAAGCCGGGACATCTTCGCCTCGGTGTATCGCATGGCAGCCGGAGAATCTCCGTCCTCCGATCCGAAATTTCCCTGCTTGTCAATGAGCACATGACGCATGGACCAGGGCTGTCCCATGTAAACCAGCGCACCGTAAATCGAGGAATCGCCGTGGGGATGATACTTACCCATGGTCTCACCCACGATGGTGGCACACTTCTTCGTTTTTTTATCCGGCGTTACGCCGAGAGACTGGAGGGCAAAGAGAACCCTTCTCTGTACAGGCTTCAGTCCATCCCGGACATCCGGAATGGCTCTGGATACAATAACACTCATGGCATAGTCAATATAGGACTTCTCCATGGTCTTCTTCAGATCCACATCCTGTACTTTATCAAAAATATTCGGCTCCAAGCTGAACCTCCTTCAAAACTTATACATCCAGATTCGTCACATACTTCGCGTTAAGCTCAATGAACTCACGTCTCGGCTCCACCTGATCTCCCATCAGCGTGGTAAAGGTCAGATCCAGATCCGCCTTGTCATCGTCTGCCATATTGACCCGAAGCAGCACTCTGGTTTCCGGATCCATGGTCGTCTCCGCCAGCTCCTCCGTATCCATCTCGCCAAGACCCTTGAAGCGGGAAACATCCGCTCCCTCTGCACCGATATTCCTGAGTATATCCTGATACTCCTCATCGGAATACGCATAGTAATGCTTTTTTCCCTTTGTGATGTTGAAAAGAGGCGGCTGTGCCAGATATACATGTCCCTGCTTGATGAGCTCCGGCATGAAGTTATAGATAAATGTCAGCATCAGGGTGGCAATGTGGGCGCCGTCCACATCCGCATCCGTCATGATGATGATCTTGTTGTAGCGAAGCTTTGAAATATCGAAGTCATCATTGATGCCGGTACCGAAAGCGGTAATCATACCCTTAATCTCTTCGTTGGCATAGATCCGGTCCAGACGGGCCTTCTGCACGTTCAGCACCTTGCCGCGGAGCGGAAGCACTGCCTGCGTATTCACATTCCGGCCATCCTTGGCAGGTCCCAGGGCAGAATCTCCCTCTACGATGAAGATTTCACATTCCTGCGGATCCCGGCTGTTGCAGTCCACCAGCTTTCCCGGAAGCCCCACTCCCTCCAATGCAGATTTTCTGCGTGTCAGGTCTCTCGCTCTTCTCGCGGCAGCCCGGGCCCGCTGCGCCAATATCGATTTCTCACACATAACCTTCGCCACCGAAGGATTCTGCTCCAGAAAATAGGTGAGCTGCTCAGAAACGATGCCCTGCACCGCAGTCTGTGCCTCGGATGTGCCCAGCTTCTGCTTCGTCTGTCCCTCGAACTGGGGATCCTCAATTTTCACCGAGATAATGCAGGTAAGTCCCTCACGAATATCCTCACCGGAGAGATTGGGCTCCGAATCCTTCAGCAGCTTGTGCTGCCGGGCATAATCGTTGAAGGTCTTGGTCAGCGCATTCTTAAAGCCCGTCAGGTGTGTACCCCCCTCCGGCGTATTGATATTGTTGACAAAGGTATAAATGTTCTCCGTATAGGAATCGTTGTGCTGCATGGCAACCTCAACGAAGATCTTCTCCCGCTCACCCTCGCAGTAGATCACCTCCGGATACAGTGCCTCCTTGCCCTTATTCAGGTAGGTGACAAATTCCTTGATGCCGCCCTCGTAGTGGAAAGTCTTTTCCTGGGGCATCTCCTCGCGGGTATCCTTCAGCACAATCTTCAGTGCCTTCGTCAGAAAGGCAGTCTCACGAAGACGAACCTTCAGCGTGTCATAATCGTAAACCGTTTCCTCGAAAATCTCCGCATCCGGCAGGAAGGATACTGTCGTGCCGTGCTTATCCTGCGGGCATTCTCCCACAACGGTCATGGGCTTCACCACCTTGCCTCGGGCAAAGGCCATGCTGTATTCCTTGCCGTCCTTGAAGACAGAAACCGTCAGCCACTCCGACAACGCATTCACGACAGAAGCACCGACACCATGAAGACCGCCGGATACCTTGTAGCCGGCACCGCCGAACTTGCCGCCGGCATGAAGCACCGTGAAGACAACCTCCAGCGCCGGCTTTCCTGCCTTTTTCTGGATGTCCACGGGAATTCCTCTTCCATCATCTTCCACGGTAATGGAGTTGTCCGGATTGATGGTGACAGTAATGGCATCACAGAAGCCTGCCAGAGCTTCATCCACGGAATTGTCCACGATCTCATAAACCAGATGATGCAGTCCCCGAACAGAGGTGGAGCCGATATACATACCGGGTCTCTTACGGACAGCCTCCAGACCCTCAAGAATCTGAATCTGGTCTGCACCGTAGTCCTCGGAGCCCTTCATCAGTTCCCTCTCCCGCTGCAGATCTTCATTTTCGTTATGTTCAATTGCCACTCTGCTTTCCTCCTGTCATCTGATGTCTGCCTCTTCCACTCTCTGAACGGTTCCCTGTACTACGCGAAACAGTTCATCGATATGAAAACGGTTGGATACGAAATCATCCAAGCCGGTGCAGGTAATGATATTCTGCGTCTGATCCAGCATTTCCAGCAGATAGGTCTGCCGCTTCGAATCCAGCTCGGAAAGCACGTCATCCAGAAGCAGAATCGGCTGGTCATGGATCATTTTTTTTACAATTTCAATTTCCGACAGCTTCAGGGCAAGAGCCGCTGTCCTTTGCTGTCCCTGAGAACCAAACTTCCGGATGTCCTGCTCATTAACCGTAAAACGGATGTCGTCCTTATGGGGTCCCGCCAGGGTGATGCGCTGCCGAAGCTCCGACTCCCGCAGCCGCTTCAGGGTATCCAGATAGCTTTCGGGTGCCGTATGCCGCTCATAGGAAATCCGAAGCTGCTCTCTTCCGCCTGTCAGCCGTTCATGAATGGGTGAAATGATTTCTCCCAGCTGTTCAATGAAGTCAGCCCGGATCTCCATGATCTTTGTTCCATAGGTCACCAGCTCCTCATCCCAGGCAGAAAGCGTATCCTGCAGCTGAGGCCGCAACGCAATATCCTTCAGCAGCTTGTTCCGCTGATTCAGGGTGCGGTTGTATCGACTCAGGTTGTAAAGATACACCTTGTCCAGCTGGCAGAGTTCCATATCCAGGAAACGCCGCCGCAATGCCGGTCCGTCCTTGATCAGGCCCAAATCCTCCGGTGAAAAGCATACCACATTCACCAGCCCGAAAAGCTCCGAGGCCCTGCGGATAGGCAGCTCATCAATGGCGATGCCCTTGGAACGGTTTTTCTTAAGATGCATATCAATACGGGCAGGAACCCCTCGCCTCCGTATGCTCATCTTAATGTGTGCCTCCTCCGTGCCGAAGCGGATCAGATCCCTGTCCTGACTCATTCGGTAGGACTTGGAGGTACTCGCTATAAATATAGCCTCCAGAAGGTTGCTTTTTCCCTGGGCATTGTCACCAAAAAAAATGTTTGTTCCGGGACTCAGTTTAAGACGCAGTGTCTCATAGTTTCGATAATCCCGAAGTTCGATGGATTCAACGATCATAAAGCGTTATAACACCAGGTTATACCGAATCCGGATTGAAGTTGACCGGCAAAATCATGTAGGTGTAGTTGCGATCATCATCCCGGATGAACATGGGGGAACGAGGAATGGACAGATAAATGCTGACCTCCTCATCCTCAATATTTCGGAGTGCATCCACCAGGAATTTCGGATTAAATCCGATCATCAGATCGTTTCCGGTTTTCTGGATCTTCACCTCCGCATCCATTCGGCCGAGATCTGTATTGATCTTCAGCCCGAGAACATTATCCTCAATTTTCAGCACCAGCGGCTGCTTGTCATTATCCCGTACAAAAATGGTAGAACGCTCAATACTCTCCATCAGCTGCTTCCGATTCACAACAAGCTTCGTCTCATAATCCTCGGAAACCATCTGAGCAACATGAAAATATTCTCCGTCTATCAATCTGGTTACCACTGTTGTGTTACTGAACTCAAACAAAATATGATTTTTTGAGAAATAAATTGTTGCTTCATCATAGATGCCGCCGGTCAGGATTTTCGAAATTTCATTCAGAACCTTTCCCGGAACAATGGCCTTCTGCGGTTCATAGCTGTCGTTCAGCTTGCTTTTCCGAATAGAAACCCGGTGACCGTCCAGAGAAGTAATGGTGAAAATGTCGTCATTTACCTCAAAAAACTCACCCGTCATCTTGATGTTTCCATCATTTGCAGCAATGGAAAAAATCGTCTGGCTGATGAGGGTCCGCAGTGTCAGCTGGGAAAGGGAAATAGAATGGCTTCTGTCGATCTTCGGAAGTGCCGTGAATTCATCGGCTTCCTTACCCTGGATTTTGAAAACGGAATTTTCACAGGTAATAATCGTGGTATTGAATTCATTTGTTTCAATTGTGACTTTGATTTCATTGTCCTGGGGCAGACGACGGATGATTTCTGAAAAAAGTTTTGCATCTAAGGCAATTTTGCCCGGTTCAATAATCGTGCCGGCACATTCGGTTTCAATACCGAATTCATTGTCATTGGCTACCAGTTTGATGATGCCATTGGAAGCATCCAATAATATGCATTCCATAATGGGTGTTGTTGATTTGGCCGGAACGGCCTTTGCTGCGATATTGATGCTCTGGATCAGGTCATTTTTGTTGAATTGCAGTTTCATGGGAAGCGCCCGTCTCCTTTTTTCTTTTTGATTTCTTATTGATTTCTATAGTAGTGGTAATAGGCTTTGTGGAAATGTGAAAATGTGCCTCAAAGCCGCATAAATGCTGAAAAATTCAACGCGGACAAGTATGTTCAGACACCCTTGACAGCGGGTTGATAACTTATGTCACTAAGGTGATATTTTTTTCTTCAGCGTATCAATTGTGGATTTCAATTGTTCGTTTGTGCGTAGTTCTGTGGATATCTTGTCGTGTCCATGCATAATTGTGGTATGGTCACGGCCGCCGAGCAGATCGCCAACGGTCTTCAGCGGCGCATCCGTCATTTCCCGGCAGAGGTACATGGCAATCTGACGGGGGAAGCTGATCTCCTTATTCTTTCTCTGGGAGGCCAGCTCGATGGTGGTGAGGCCGTAGTGCTCCGCCACGGTGGTGATGATCAGCTGAGGTGTCACCTCCTTGGGACCCTCCGAGGTAATGTGATCGCGCAGCAGATCCTCCGCCAGCTCCAGAGTGATGGTCTTTTTTTCCAGGCGGGACATGGCCACGATCTTGGTCAGTGCACCCTCCAGCTCACGGACATTGGATTTAATGTTGGTGGCGATGTACTTAATGACCTCATTGTCAATGTTGAAGCCCTCCAGCTCCTCTTTTTTCCGGAGAATGGCCATACGGGTTTCGTAATCCGGCATCTGAATGTCTACGATGAGACCTACCTCGAATCGTGAACGCAGACGATCTGCCAGGTTATCGATGTCCTTCGGGGGTTTATCTGATGCAATTACGATCTGACGTTTGTTTTCATAGAGGGTGTTGAAGGTATGGAAAAATTCCTCCTGTGTACCCTCTTTACCTACGATGAACTGGATATCATCAATGAGCAACACATCCAGTTCCCGGTATTTGTGACGGAATTCCGCGGGAGAAAGGTTGTTTTTGTTGCGGATGGAATCCACGAACTCATTGATAAAGGTCTCCGAGGTGACATATCGGATCTTCGCTTCCGGGTTGTTTCTTAATATAAAGTGGGCAATGGAATGCATCAGGTGCGTTTTGCCCAGTCCGGCGCCGCCGTAGATATAGAGCGGATTGTAGAGTTCGCCCGGAGATTCGGCCACAGCCAGGGATGCGGCATGGGCCAGATTGTTGGAGGAACCCACCACGAAGGTATCGAAGGTATAGCGGGGATTCAGGTTGGCATTGAGCAGAGCCTTGGTAAAATCAACCCGGCTTGCGGCATTGCCGTTTCGCTGATTGACCAGTGCCTCGGCCTCATCCTCCACCATGAAGCGAACCTCGACGGGAATGCCGGTTACCTCTTCAATGGATACCTTCAAAAATAAAAGATATTTTTTTTGAAGGATTTTGATATAGCCGTCCTCCGGTACCAGGACAATGAGCTCTTCTCCCATGAGGGCATAGGGCTGCAGCGGCATGAGCCAGGTATTGAAGGAAACCTTCATGATGTCATGCTCTTCCTTCATGAGATTGAGAATATCAAGCCATTTTTCTTTTATGGTTTCGAAATTAGTCATCGATTGCTCCGTTATGAGACGAACTTATCCCATTTTTGTTCATTATAGTGACTTCAGTTTACTCTATTGTGGATAGATTTTCAAGATGATCTGTGGATAAGTGTGGATGAAATGTAGAAAAATGCGCGGAAAACCGCGCAGATCGGCGATTTTTGGGTGTACACAAAGTCACTTATCCACATTTTATCAACAAATTGTGGAAAACTATCTGTACTGTGGATAAGTGGACAAAAAAGTGGATAAGATTTTGGTTGACGGAAGGTAGGCTTTTCTATATAATGATTACCGATGTTTACCCAAAAATATGTCGTGTTAACATAAATCAGGAAAGGGAGGTGTCAGTTATGCATAAGGGAAAGATGACTTTTCAGCCGAAGACAAGACAGAGAGCTAAGGTTCATGGCTTCAGAGCCAGAATGGCTACTGCAGGCGGAAGAAAGGTACTGGCTGCCAGAAGAGCAAAGGGCAGAGCTTCATTATCTGCTTAATCTGGGCCTGTAGAACAATTTACACTACGAAAGTTCAAGACCGCTTGCAAAAGCGGTCTTTCTTTAACTTTGGAGATATTTCATGAAACGATTTCCATCTGTCAGAAAAAACAGTGAATTCCAGCGGGTTTACAAGCAGGGAAAATCACTGGCCAATGCCTTTCTCGTGATGTATGTGGCAGAGAACGGACTGGAATACAATCGTCTGGGGGTTTCCTGCTCGAAGAAGATCGGAAATTCCGTCGTCCGCCATACCATGGCGAGAAAGCTGCGTGAAATATTCAGATTAAATAAGCAAGCTTCAGTAACTGGGTCAGACATCATTCTTGTAGTCCGCAAGCGCGCGGCCTATGCAACCTATCAAGAGCTTGAGAAGGCTTATCTCGAGCTGTGCGGCAGGCATCATATGAAAAGTGAATTGAAGCGGAAGGTCCCGGAATCTACGGAAAGCTGATTTTCAAAGCATCATAGACGAACACTATTTTAATAGGAAGAAAGTCATTTCAAAATTATGAAATTCAGAGCGAGGAAGAAATATGGCAGGACTCGAAATATGGCTGATTCGATTTTATCAGAAGTATCTTTCGCCTCTGAAGGGACATTCGTGCTGTAGGTATACACCGACATGCTCTCAATACGCCCTTGAGGCAATCAAAAAGTACGGCTGTATAAAAGGTACATTGTTGGCAGGATGGAGGATACTGCGGTGCAATCCATTCTCCAAAGGCGGATATGATCCTGTTCCCTAATATGGAGGGTTAACCTTGAATTACTTATCTTTTGTTATTCTGACGAAGAACACGTCGAACATTCCCATCTTCGGACCGATCTGGAATCTGATCGTGAACATTCTGGGCTGGGTGATGAATGCAATCTATTTATTGCTGGATAAGGTAGGCATTCCGAACATCGGTCTGGCCATCATCCTTTTCACCCTGGTTACGAGAATCATCATTTTCCCCACATCTCTGAAGCAGCAGAAGTCTTCACGGATGATGCAGATGATGCAGCCGGAAATCAAGGCGATTCAGAAAAAGTATGAGAACAAGACGGACAATGCGTCCATGATGGCGCAGCAGGCGGAGATGAAGGCTCTGTACGAGAAGTACGGCACTTCCATGACCTCCGGCTGTCTGCCCCTGCTTCTGCAGATGCCCATCATTTTCGCACTGTACCGTATCATCATGAATATCCCGGCCTACGTTCCTTCTGTGAAGGCCATTTATGAGAATGTACTGACTGCCATCGGCGGTGCAGATGCAGCAGAAAAGCTGGTGGAGTTCGGCAACAATCATGCTCTGACTTCAACTCTGAAGCAGCTTCATAATCTGGGACTGGATGATACCGCAAAGTATGGTGCAGAGCAGATTTCCAACTTCATCATTGACTTCCTGTACAAGCTGAATCCTACCCAGTGGGCAGATCTGGGAAGCAGCTTCTCCGGTGCCTCTGATGTGATTTCTGCTGCTGCAGCAGAGTCTGCAAAGATCAACAGCTTCCTGGGACTGAATCTGTCTACTGCACCTTCAGCCTATGGCCTGACACCGAACCGCTACTGGCTGATTCCGATCCTGGCAGGTATTGCCCAGTATGCTTCTACCGTGATCATGCAGAAGCAGCAGGCACCTATGGCAGACGGCAATGACCAGTCAGCACAGATGATGAAGAGCATGAATATCATGATGCCGCTGATGTCTGTATGGTTCTGTTACCAGTTTGCAGCCGGTATCGGTCTCTACTGGATCGCTTCTTCTGTATTTATGCTCTTGCAGCAGTTGATTTTGAATGCTATCTTCAGCAAGAAGACCAATGAGGAGATTCTGAAGGAGGCCATGGATAAGGCCAATGCCAAGAGGGAGAAGAAGGGACTTCCGCCCATCGATGAGAAATCGGTAGAGAAGCGCATTCAGAATATGAAGTCGCAGGAGGATCGTTCTCAGCAGAACCGGATGGAGGTTATCGCGCGGCAGAGTGCCAAGACAAAGGAATCCACAGAATATTACAACAAGAATGCGAAACCGGGTTCTCTGGCAAGCAAGGCAAATATGGTTCGGCTCTACAACGAAAAGAATGAAAAGAAGAACTAATATACGCTGTATTTGAGCTTTGGAGGCAAAAATATGGATAAAATCAGAGTTACCGCAAAAACAAAGGAAGAGGCAATCACCAAGGCAGCGATTGAGCTGAGTACTACCTCTGACAGACTGGGCTACAATGTCCTGGTGCAGGGCTCAAATGGTCTTTTCGGCATCGGTGCCAAGCCTTGGATGCTTGAGGCGTTTGTAAAGGAAGAGATTGAGAAGCCGGCAGAAGAAGCTGCAGAGGTGCAGCCGGTGGCTTCGGAAAAGCCTGCGGCAGTGATAGAGGAAAAGCAGGAGGAATCTCCGGCTGCGGTTATCGCAGAGGAGGAAGCGCTGCTTGCTGTAAAAGAGACTGATCAGCCGGCGTCTCAGGAGGAAAGAAAGAGCTTCCGGGGAAGACGGGATGAGAACAGAGCGCCGAGAAAGAAAAATGAGCGCTTTGATCGGGAAAACAGAAAACACAGCCGCGGTGGTTATGAGGAAGCTCCGCAGCCGGAGAAAAAGCGTGAGATCAAGCCTGTTTCTCCGGAGGAGGCAGAGTCTGCCACAGAGAAGGCCATGGGCTTTGTATCCTCTGTGCTGACCGGTATGGGCATGGAGGTCAGCATAGAATCCTCCTTTGATCATGCCGGCAATGAGCTGCAGATCAATCTGACAGGACCGGATATGGGACTTCTGATCGGCAAGCGGGGACAGACACTGGATTCTCTTCAGTATCTTACCTCTTTGGTGGTCAATCGTGAGCACAAGGAGGAATATATCCGCATTAAGCTGGATACAGAGGATTATCGGAAGAGAAGAGAGCAGACGCTTCGGAATCTGGCCAGAAATATCGCCTATAAGGTGAAGAGAAACCGGAAACCTGTATCTCTGGAGCCGATGAATCCCTATGAGCGCCGCATCATTCATGCAGCACTGCAGGGAGACCGCTATGTGACCACAAAGTCGGAGGGAGAAGAGCCCTTCCGTCACATTATCATCTATCTGAAGAGAGAAAGATCAGAAAAGTAGATCAACCGGGCCGCGTCCGGCTGACAGAAGGAAGAGCTCGAATGGGATTTCCCATTCGGGCTTTTTCGGAAAGAAAGGAAAGACCGAATTATGGCAGATACGATATGCGCACTGGCCACCGCTGCGGTGGAAGCCGGCATTGGCATCATAAGACTGAGCGGTGACAATGCAGTTGAGCTGGTATCTTCTTTTGTGCGTACAAAGAGTGGAAAGCAGCTGAATATACAAGAAAGTCATCGGGTAAAGTACGGCTTTGTCTGTGACGGAGAGCAGGTGGTGGACGAGGTGCTGGTGCTGACCATGCGGGGGCCCCGTTCCTATACCGGTGAGGATACTGTGGAAATTGACTGTCATGGCGGTATTCTGATGCTGCGGAAAATCCTGGAGATTTGCGTGAAAAACGGCGCGAGACCGGCGGAGCCCGGGGAATTTACCAAAAGGGCCTTTCTAAACGGCAGGATAGATCTGGCGGAGGCTGAGGCGGTGTCTGAGCTGATTTCTGCCAGAAGCGAGGATGGAATGAAGGCGTCCCTGGCACAGCTGCGGGGCGCGGTTTCTGAGAAGATCCGGCATTTCCGCAGTATTCTGCTGGAGGATGATGCTTATATTGAGGCGGCGCTGGATGATCCGGAGCACATCAGTTTGGATGGATTTACGGAGAGACTTCAGGAAAATGTGAAGAAAATACAAACTGGTGTACGTGAATTGCTGGATACAGCCGAGGATGGACGAATTCTGCGGGAAGGAGTGCGGACGGTGATTCTGGGCAAGCCCAATGCAGGAAAGTCATCGCTGCTGAATGCTCTGATCGGTGAAGATCGTGCTATTGTGACCAGTGTTGCGGGAACCACGCGAGATACCCTGGAGGAGCAGATTCAGCTGCGGGGTGTGAGTCTTCTGCTGGTGGACACAGCCGGAATACGGGAAACTGAGGACATCGTGGAGAAAATCGGCGTGGAGAGGGCAATGCAGGCGGCGGCTGATGCCGACCTTATCCTCTATGTGGTGGATGCCTCTGCACCTCTGAATGAGGATGATGTCAGAATCATGGAATTTATCCGAGGGAAGAAGGCCATCGTGCTGCTCAACAAGATGGATCTTCCGGCAGTGGTCACGCAGCAGCTTCTGGAGGAAAAGACCGGACAGCCTGTGCTGCCGGTTTCCATGAAAAACCAGGAGGGGCTGGAGACCCTGTCGGATCTTGTACAGACGCTTTTTGAGCATCAGAAGATTCATATGAATTCTGAGGTCATCATCACCAGTGCCCGGCATACAGCGCTTCTTCGGAATGCGGACCAGGCGTTGACCGAGGTGCTTCATTCCATCGAAATGGGTCTGCCGGAGGATTTTTATACAATAGATTTAATGCGGGCCTATACGGAGCTTGGGTATATCCTCGGGGAAGAGGTTTCCGAAGATCTGGTGAACGAAATTTTCAGTAAATTCTGCATGGGAAAGTAAGGGAGATACGAAAATGGCAAAATTTGTAGAAGAAAGCTACGATGTGGTGGTAGTGGGTGCCGGTCATGCAGGCTGCGAGGCTGCGTTGGCTTGTGCCCGGCTGGGGCTGAATACCATCGTTTTTACGGTCAGCGTGGACAGCATTGCCCTGATGCCCTGCA
This sequence comes from uncultured Lachnospiraceae bacterium, assembly GCA_964548305.1. Lineage (GTDB taxonomy): Bacteria > Bacillota > Clostridia > Lachnospirales > Lachnospiraceae > Oribacterium. The sequence continues at coordinate 44,934 of CAZJQX010000004.1, read as the reverse complement.
ATCCCAATATCGGCGGCACATCTAAGGGACATCTGGTGCGGGAACTGGATGCTTTGGGCGGAGAGATGGGAAAGAATATTGATAAGACCTTTATTCAATCCCGGATGCTGAATAAGTCCAAGGGACCGGCAGTGCATTCTCTTCGTGCTCAGGCAGATAAGCAGGCTTATACGAGAGAGATGCGCATCACGCTGGAGAATCAGGAAAATCTGCATATTCGCCAGGCAGAGGTAGCAGAGCTTTTGACGGAGGAGCTGTCAGAGGTGAAAAAGAGAATCACAGGTGTGCGCACCGCATCCGGTGCTGTTTATCATGCCAAGGCAGTGGTTCTCTGTACCGGAGTATATTTGAATTCCCGCTGTATCTTCGGTGATGTCTCAGAGTACACGGGTCCCAACGGACTGCGGCGGGCCACACAGCTGACGGACTCTCTGCTGGCCCAGGGAGTTCGTATGCTGCGCTTCAAGACCGGCACGCCGGCCCGGGTGGATAGAAGATCGCTGGACTTCTCTCAGATGGAGGTGCAGAAGGGGGATGTGCCGGTCATTCCCTTCTCTTTCTCCACGAACTTTGAGGATGTGCAAAAGGAACAGGTAGATTGTTATCTCGTGTACACCAATGAGAAAACTCATGAGATTATTCGGGAGAATATAGATCGTTCTCCCATGTACAACGGAAGTATTAAGGGCACCGGTCCCCGGTATTGTCCTTCCATCGAGGATAAGGTCATGAAGTTTCCGGACAAGAACCGGCATCAGATCTTCGTGGAGCCGGAAGGAACATATACCAATGAGATGTATCTTTCCGGTATGTCCTCTTCGCTGCCGGAGGATGTGCAGTATGAGATGTACCGCAGCATGAAGGGATTTGAAAATGTGCGGATCGTCAGAAATGCCTATGCCATTGAATATGACTGCATTGATTCCACACAGCTCCGCAGCAGTCTGGAGTTTAAGAATATAGAAGGATTGTTTTCCGGCGGACAGTTTAACGGCTCCAGCGGTTATGAGGAGGCCGCAGTGCAGGGCCTGATGGCAGGCATTAATGCGGCTATGAAATGCCAGGGCAGAGAGCCAGTGGTTCTGGATCGTTCGCAGGCCTATATCGGTGTGCTGATCGACGATTTGGTGACCAAGGAGAGCTTTGAGCCCTATCGTATGATGACCAGCCGAGCCGAGTACCGGCTTCTGCTTCGACAGGATAATGCGGATCTGCGGCTGCGGGAGATTGGTCATAGAGTGGGTCTGGTCTCTGATGCGGAATGGCAGGCAACAGAAGAAAAGAAGAGAATGATTCAAGAGGAAACAGAGAGGCTTCGCAACTGCTTTGTGGGAGCAACGGAAGAAAACAATGCCTTTCTGGCAGAGCATGGATCTTCGCCGCTGCAGTCCGGCGTTTCCCTGGCAGAACTCTGCCGCAGACCAGAGCTGGATTATGAAGCATTGGCTGCGCTGGATCCCAAGAGGCCGAAGCTGCCGTATGCCGTGCGTGAGGAAGTAGGCATAGAAATTAAGTATGAAGGTTACATTCAGCGCCAGCTCCAGCAGGTTTCGTCCTTCAAAAAAATGGAGGGCAAGCGGCTGCCGGCGGACCTGGATTATGATGAGGTGAAGAATTTGCGGTTGGAGGCGCGGCAGAAGCTGAGCCGTATCCGTCCGGACAATATCGGTATGGCCAGTCGTATCAGCGGTGTGAGCCCGGCAGATATCAGTGTGCTTTTGGTTTATCTGGACCAACACAGAGCATAAAGGACTTTTCATTTTCGGGAATACTGTGTAGAATAGGGTATCGATGTTTCACGTGAAACATCGATACTCTATTTTTATTTGTTCAGCACTGTGGCGATTTGCTGAATTTGTTTGAAAACAGAATATGAGGAGAATTATGACAGAAAGCTTTGAAAAGCAGCTTCTTCGGGAGACGGCAGCGCTGCCCTTTGCCCTTAATGGACAGCAGACAGAGCAGCTTTTTCGCTACTATGAGCTGCTGGTGGAGAAAAACAAGGTAATGAATCTGACAGCCATCACAGAGGAGTCAGAGGTGGTTACCAAGCATTTCACGGACAGTCTGAGTATCGTCAGGGCCTGCACTGCAAACAATGTGTCGATTTTTGAAGAGCCGGACGGAAAGTCTCTGATTGATATCGGCACCGGCGCCGGTTTTCCGGGACTGGTTTTGAAGATTGCTTTTCCTGGGCTCGCGGTAACACTCAGTGATTCACTGATGAAGCGTCTGCATTTCCTGGATGAAGTGATTGCGGAGCTGGGACTGCAGGATATCCGTACCCTGCATGGAAGGGCAGAGGATCTTGGAAGAGACAAGGCACTGCGCGGACAGTTTGATTTTGCGGTATCTCGTGCTGTGGCAAATATGTCGGTGCTCTCGGAATATGATCTCCCCTTCGTGAAAAAAGGAGGATATTTTCTGGCAATGAAGGCTGGCAATGTCGAAGAGGAAGTGGAGAGTGCGGAAAAGGCAGTCGGGATTTTGGGTGGAAAGATTGAAAATACTGTCCATTTCCAGCTGCCGGAAACAGATATGGAGCGCAGCATTGTGGTGGTGCGGAAGTGTCTGGAAACACCGGGAAAGTATCCCCGGAAGGCCGGAACGCCCGCAAAGAATCCATTATCATGAAAAAGGAACAGGGAAGAATGAAAAACTCAAATAAAATGCTCGGCAACCTTCTGCTGCTCATTACGGCAGTGGTATGGGGCTTTGCCTTTGTGGCCCAGAGTGTGGCTATGGATTCGGTAGGGCCATGGACCTTCGTGTTCTCACGATTCATTATCGCTGGAATTGTTCTGATTCCTGTGACCCGATTCAGTCAGAAGATTTATCGGAATTCGGAGCCGGAGGGAGATAAGAAAAAGCCTCGGGTTTTCGGCGGTATGTGCTGCGGAATTCTTTTGGGGCTGGCCAGCATGGCACAGCAGCTTGGCATTATGACCACCAGTGTGGGAAAGGCAGGCTTTATTACGGCCTTGTACATCATATTGGTGCCGATTATAGGTATTTTCCTCGGAAAGAAGACCAGCAGAAGAATTTGGATCAGTGCAGTTTGCAGTATCGTCGGTTTGTATCTTCTTTCCATGCAAGGCAGCTCTTTTCACATTGAAAAGGGAGACATGATGGTTATGCTTTGTGCGCTGCTGTTTTCCTTCCAGATCATGAGTGTGGATCATTTCTCTGTGCGGATGAACCCTGTTGTGCTGGCCAATCAGCAATTCTTTTTTGCGGCATTGGTGGGATTTGTGGGGATGCTTTTCTTTGAAACACCCACGATGTCCAGTCTTATGAATGCTGCTGTTCCTATTCTCTACGCAGGTATCTGTTCCAGTGCAGTCGGTTATACTCTGCAGGTAGTGGGCCAGAGAATGACAGATCCTACTGTGGCGTCTCTGTTGATGAGCATGGAATCGGTTTTCTCTGCATTAGCGGGGTGGTTGATTTTGCATCAGGTTTTGTCTGGCCGGGAGCTGCTGGGCTGCTGCATCATGTTTGCAGCGGTAATTTTGGCGCAGCTTCCCGAGAAAAAGAAGTAGAACGTTTCACGTGAAACAGTGGAGGCGTTTGCATGAGGCAAACGCCGGAACGATACAGACGACTCACCCGAAGGGGGAGTCGCTTGCCGGAGGCAAGTTCATCGAGAACATCAAGTTCGAGATGAATCACCGGAGGCGTTTGCATGAGGCAAACGCCGGAACGAACAGACAACATTCCGAAGAAATGTTGCTCGCGTGAGCGAGTTCATTGAGAGCTACCAGTTCGAAATGAATTCCAGGAGGAATAAAGATGGGAAAGGTTATTGCAATCACAAATCAGAAGGGCGGTGTGGGAAAGACCACCACTGCCATCAATCTGGCGGCCACATTGGCAGAGGCCAGACAAAAGGTTTTGCTGCTGGACTTTGATCCTCAGGGAAATGCCACCAGCGGCTTTGGCATTGAAGAGGACCAGAAGATTCATACCATTTATGACGCACTGGTCGGAGATTGTCGTCTGGATGATGCCATTCTTATGGGGGTTATGGATAATCTGGATCTGGTTCCTTCAGACATGAACCTGGCGGCTGCGGAGGTGGAATTTGCGGATCTGGAGGGGAAGAATCTTGTTTTGAAAAAGCTTCTGACCCGAGTGAAAGAACATTATCACTATATCCTGATCGACTGTCCGCCCAGTCTCGGCGTGATCACTGTGAATGCTCTGACGGCGGCGGATTCCGTGATCATTCCGGTGCAGTGTGAATATTATGCTCTGGAGGGCCTGAGTCAGGTTCTGCAGAGTATTGAGGCGGTCCAGAGCGGATTGAATCCGAAGCTGTATCTGGAGGGTATTGTGTTCACCATGTATGACAGCCGAAACCGTCTGTCTCAGCAGGTGGTGGATACAGTGAAGAAGAACTTCCGGGATCATATTTTTGAAACGTTGATTCCGCGAAATGTCCGCTTAGCAGAGGCACCCAGTCATGGTGTGCCCATCACAGTATATGAATCAAGTTCCACAGGCGCCGACAGCTATCGTCGTCTGGCCTGTGAGGTAATGAATGGAGGAAGTGAGGCATTATGACAAAGAGAGGTCTGGGAAAGGGACTCGACAGTATATTCGGAAGCAGCGTCAGCAGATCGGTGGAGAGCAGATACAGGATCGTAGACGATGAAGATGATACAGAGGAGACAGTGCTTCCTGTTGCAGAGGAAAATCTGTCATCGGAAGTGAAAACAGAGCCGGCAGCAACAGAAAAGAAGAAAAAAGAAACGGCAGCTGTGGCATCAGAGCCGGAGGAGAATGGGGCATTGATGATTGATATTCAACTGATTCAGCCCAATCTGAACCAGCCTCGCCGGCATTTTGATGAAGAGGAGCTGGAGGAGCTGGCGGCGTCTGTTCGGGAATACGGAATTTTGCAGCCGCTGCTTTTGAAAAAGCAGGGACCGCTGTATGAAATCATTGCCGGTGAAAGAAGGTGGCGTGCCGCTAAGCGGGCAGGCCTCACAGAGGTACCGGCCATTGTGCGGGAGCTGGATGAGAAGACATCCCGGGAAATTGCCATCATTGAGAATATTCAGAGAGCAGATCTCAATGCGGTGGAGGAAGCCAGAGCTTACCAGAGTCTCATTGATGAGTACGGACTGACCCAGGAGGAGGTAGCTAAGCGCGTTTCCAAGAAGCGTGTGACCATCACCAACAGTCTGCGTCTTCTGAAGCTGGAGCCGGAAATCCTGGAGCTTCTTCAGAGCGGTCGGATCAGCCAGGGACATGCCAGAGCACTTCTGGGCATTGAGGACAGCGATCTGCGCTGTTCCATTGCGCATCGCTGTGCAGAGGAAAACCTGAGCGTTCGTGAGATTGAGCAGCTGGTGAAGCTGGATAAGCTGAAGAAGGCAGAAAAAAAGAAGAAGGATCAGGGGGAGAGTGCAGAGGAGAAGCGTCTGAAGGCGATTTACCGTGATCTGGAAAAGAAGATGAAGGCAAAGCTGGGAACGAAGGTTTCTATCGTTCCGAAGGATGAAAGCAAGGGAAAGCTGGAGATTGAATACTATTCACAGGATGAGCTGGACAGAATCTTTACGCTGCTTAATTCTCTGTCAGAGGCATAAGGAGGAAATATGACGAATCTGGAAAGACTGATGCTGGTCATATTGATCATTGCTCTGCTCTTAGCATGTCTGGCCCTGATACTTGCCATTTCGGCCAATGCCAGATATCGGCGGTTGTATCGGCAGTATGATTACTTTATGCGCGGCAAGGATGCTGAAAATCTGGAGGATTATTTCGTGGATCTTCAGAAGCATGTGGAGCGGCTGGAGGATGAGGAGCAGAACAATAAGGATATGTTCCGCATTTTAAACCGAAACATTCGCAGCTCCTTTCAGCGCTTCGGTCTGATCCGCTACAATGCCTTCGGCGGTATGGGCGGCAATCAGTCCTTTGCCATGGCATTGCTGGATTATACCAATTCCGGTTTTGTATTGAATTCTGTATACTCCCGGGAGGGCTGCTTCCTCTATATCAAGGATGTGGAAGCAGGAACCACGGAGGTGGAGCTGGGAGCAGAGGAACGGCTGGCCCTGGAGCAGGCTCTGGGCTATAGAGAGAAAGCACAGAAGTGAAAAGACAGACAAAGCGAAAAATCAAATATTTTCTGATCATGGTACTGATTTTTATCTGTGCCTTCATTTTCTACCTGCTGCTGTCTTATCGGCGGATGGAGAAGTCGCAGACGGTTTATACGGCCATTGAAGAGGCGAAGCTCCCGTTGGTTTATGTCGTGCAGAATGAGCAGAAGCTGAATCCTATGCATGCCTATCTGTTGGATATGGGAAATGCTGTCGGGCAGGACAGCATTTCCGTACTGCCGGAGGACAGGCAGTTAAAGCTCTATATTGAAGAATATGATAAGACAGCCATTTCTGTGCAGTACGAGGTTCGTTCTCTGGATCTGGACAGACTGCTGGAAAAAGGAAGCATTTCCAATATACAGCATCAGAACGGTGAGGCGGAAATCACACTGCCGCTTCAGAATCTTCTGACACAGGATACGGATTATCTTCTTAAGCTTACAGTGGATACGGGCGAGCAGATTCTCTATTACTATACCCGGATCATCTGGACGCAGACAGATTATTCGGCGGAAATGCTGGCGTTGGCGAGACAGTTTACGGAGCAGAGCTTCTCGAAGACCGAGGCCCGGGCTCTTACCGGATATCTGGAGAGTGCAGAGAATGCGGACAACAGCAGCCTCAATCATGTGACGCTGCAGTCCAGCTTCAGTCAGATTACCTGGGGAGACAGTGATATGCAGCTGGATGGGGACATTACCGCGACGCTTCGGGAATATGATGGGGTAATGGCAGCCGTGCAGCTCAGCTACAAGAGCAGCTGTATTGATGCGGATGGAAATACCCTGCATTTTGATAATGAGGATAACTTCGTTCTGCGCTATGATCCTACCCGAATCTATATAATGAGCTTCGACCGGAAAACAGAGCAGCGGCTTTCAACACCGGTGCAGGCAGAAGGGAAGCGTTTGCAGATCGGTGTGACGGATGCGGACAGTTTGGAGACCATGAGTTCAGATTCCGGACAGTTTATCTGCTTCACCACAGAAGAAGGACTTTTCCGTTACGACAATAAGGCGCAGAAGCTGAGCAGACTGTTCAGCTTTACCTCGGAAACAGACAGCAGCATCCGGTCGGACTATCGGGCGCATGGCGTAAAGGTGCTGCGGGTACTGAACAACGGCGATGTGGACTTTGCGGTCTATGGCTATATGAACCGGGGCGGACATGAGGGCTGCACCGGACTTCTTTATGAGAGCTATGACAATTCCGAGGATACCATTCGGGAAAATATATTCGTTCCGCTGGCGGAAAGCTACGAGGAGCTTAGTTATGATTTTGAAAAGCTTCTGTATCTGAACCAGGGCGGCATTCTCTATTTTTATTATGACGGCAATGTTCTGGGAATCGACAGCAACAGCAGCGAGGTTATGAATCTGGCGGGCGGACTGGAGGATTCAGAATTTGCCGCTTCTGCGGAGGGCCGTTATATTGCCTTTCAGGATCCTGCGGCGGATAGCTATCATTCTGAAAAACTGACACTGATGGATCTGGAAACAGAGAGCAGCACAGAGCTTCAGGAGGAGGGAAGAGCTGTCCGTGTCCTGGGCTACATTGGCACAGATCTCATCTATGGTGTGGCGGATTCCTCGCTGGGGGATGTGTATACACAAAATAATGAAATTCCGGTATCCGAGATTAAAATCCGTGCTGCAGACGGCAGCATGAAGACAGATTATCGGAAGGATGGACTTTACTTTTCTGACATGAAGGTGACGGAAAGCCGTGTCAGCTTCGATGAGCTGAGCTTTGACGGCAGCAGTCTACAGAAAGCAGGCAGTGACAGCATTATCTGTAATCGTGAAACGGAGGAGAACCAGCTGCTTGCCACAGTGCAGAACGGGAAGCTGGAGAAGCAGGTGTATCTGAACATTTCAGAGCTTGGAGATAAAACGGTACAGGAGCATAGCCCCAAATTCTTCTCTGTTGAAAAGAGTACCTCCATTGATATCAGCGGATCACTCTGGAAGGGCGAAAAAGAAGAACTGCTATTCTGCTACGCCAACGGACATCTTACCGGCAAGGCCCGTACCATGTCAGATGCCATTGCACTGGTATACGATGACTTTGGTTATGTGCTGGATCAGAATCAGAATATTCTGTGGAATCGATGCAATAGGAAGAATATATGTTCTATAAGAAATCTGCAGGACAAACTGAGCGAAATGCAGACAGCCGGACTGGAGACGCTGCAGAATATAGAGGAGACGGAAGACATGACGATCCTGAATCTGAGCGGTGCGGATCTGAATTCTGTTCTTTATTATGTCAGTCACGGTATGCCGGTGCTGGTCTATACGGATACACTGCAGCTGATCTATGCTTATGATCCCTATAACATTTCACTTCTGAATCCGGAGACGGGAGAGGAAAGCGTGATGGGACGGGAGGATGCTGCGGTACTGTTCCGGCAATACGGCAATCACTTTGTGTCGGCGATCCAGAAAAACGCGTAAATACAGAAGAATATATGAGAAAAAGGCCCGAGAGGACTGAAAGCAGAAGCTTCCGGTCCTCTCGGGCCTTTTGACATTGTAATGATACAGCGCTGAATCGTTTTTATTTCTTCAATTCCTCGCTCAGTGCAGCAAACTGCTCGAGTGTCAGTGCCTCACCCCGGATGTTTTCGGAGAGTCCCAGGGACTGCAGGGCAGCAGCGGTTTTTTCCTTCGGAACGGACAAGCCGCCGGCCAGGGCATTCAGCAACGTTTTTCGGCGCTGCCCGAAGGCTGCCCGGATCACGCTGAAGAGATAGGCCTCATCACTGACGGTCACCGGCGGCGTCGGGAAGCGCTGCAGACGAATCACCGCAGAACCCACATTGGGGCGGGGAATGAAGCAGTTGGGGGGCACCAGCTGAACGATTTCAGGTTGTGCATAATACTGCACCGCCAGAGACAGGGCACCGTAGTCCTTGCTGCCGGGGCCGGACTTCATGCGGTCCGCTACCTCCTTCTGCACCATGACAGTGATGGAGTCAATGGGCGCATGGCTCTCGAAGAGTCCCATGATGATGGGTGTAGTGATGTAGTAGGGAAGATTCGCCACCACCTTTACGGGGCGTCCGCCGCTGTATTCATGAAGGACATCCGGAAGGTTCAGCTTCAGCACATCGTTGTGGATCAGTGTGACATTGTCATAATCCTTCAGGGTTTCCTTCAGAATCGGAATCAGATTGGCATCAATCTCCACTGCGATTACCGTACCGGCGGCTTCACAAAGAGCCTGGGTCATGGTACCGATGCCCGGTCCGATTTCCAGAACACAGCAGTCCTTTGTGATCTGGGAGCTGTCAATAATATTGCGGAGTACATTTTCGTCGATCAGGAAGTTTTGCCCGAAGCGCTTCTGAAAGCGGAAGGCATTGTCCTGGATCACACGGATCGTCTCCTGAGGATGGATCAGTTTACTCATAAGTTACCTTTCGTTATGCGTCAAATGCCGACAAAGCGGCGGACCCTTCGATAGCCCAGGGCCACCAGTCCCCGCACTCTGTGATAGCCGGGTCCTGCATTGGCCAGAGATTCCTCCAGGGCCACGTACTTGTCGGAGAGGGTCAGAATGCAGCCCAGCCGGGAGCTGGGAATGGAGGTGGAAAGCGGAAACATATGACTCCAGATGGCTTTTTTTTCCGTCAGCGTGAGAAAATAGCCTTCTGCCTCGGAATTCTTCACCGCGTCCTCCGGGTGATAAAAGCAGTACCAGCGCCCCCCGTAGGCCTTCTCTACCTCGGGATCCTTCTTATGATAGTCCACAAAGCAGAAGTCGTGGAGAAGCCCCACCTTAGCGGCACTTTCCGCATCCACGCGAAAATAAGGTGCCAGGGTATAAGCCATCATGGCCACCCGGATGCTGTGATCATAGGTATTGGTGCTGCCGTGGCGGGGAACCTGCTTCAGCAGGAGATACCGGGGATTTCGGGTAATCTCCCTGTACCGCTCGGCAAAGCGCAGAGATTTATTGGATAAAACCATAGGATAATTACCTTTCTTAATCAAATACCTAACGGGCACCCCGCAAGCCAAGCTTGCGCTGAGCATGTTGAGCTTGATTACGAGTGCCTAACGGGCACCCCACAAGCCAAGCTTGTGCTGAGCCCGTTAGGCTTATCATACTTTATTTTATTATACCGCGCAACGGAAACAGGCGGGGGAAAAGCCCTTGACCTTCGAAAAAAGGAGATTAGAATAGTAATGCTGACCTCAAATACAGAGGAGGCCGGCAGGGAGCTGTTATGAAAAATCGTAAAAAAATCTTTTTTCGGGATATGGGGACAATGCTGGCGGTTCTGCTGTGCTTTCTGGCCTCATTTCTCGCATTTGCCCTAAAGTGGCTGCTGGATACCTGGTCAGAGCTGACGGTGGACGAAATCGTCTATCATCTCACGGCGCCGCTCACGGGCACCAGCAGCAGTATGGTGAAGGAATTTCTGCTGCGCTGTATCTTGCCGGCGCTTCTGGTGTCGCTGCTGCTGAGCTCTGTTTTTCTGGTTTACCGGAAGCGGGGCATTTACGGCCGGGTGCTGGGTCTCAGTATGCTGGCCTCTCTCTTCACCATGGGGGCCACCTTCGCCAATGCCTGGGACGAGATTGACCTGGGGGCCTATATTCAGTCCCAGCTGTCTGTTTCTGATTTCATTGACACAAATTATGTGGATCCGAAGACAATAGAACTGCAGTTTCCGGAAAAGAAACGGAATCTCATCTATATTTTCCTGGAATCCACGGAGATCACCTTTACGGATACGTCGCACGGCGGGGCCTTTTCCGAGGATTTGATTCCGGGACTGCGTCAGCTGGCAGAGGATAATGAAGACTTCTCCGGAGAAGAGGACCGCCTGAACGGCGGGTACAGCATGCCGGGAAGCACCTGGACCATGGGTGCCATGTTCGCCCAGACCTCCGGCCTGCCGCTGAAGATTTCCATTGATACCAATGCCATGGATACACAGAAATCCTTTTTCCCTTCAGTGGAGACCCTGGGGGACATTCTGGATCAGGAGGGCTACAATCAGGTATTGATGCTGGGCTCAGTGGGATACTTCGGCGGACGGAAGCTGTATTTCCAGTCCCACGGCAATTACAGCATTGAGGACTACAGCTATTGGAAGAAAAAGGGAAAGTTCCGGGCTGACTACTGGGTCAACTGGGGCTTTGAGGATCGTAAGCTCTACAGCTATGCCAAGGAAGAGCTGAGCCGTCTGTCGCAGGAGGGAAAGCCCTTTAACCTGACGCTGCTGACGGTGGATACACATTTCCCAAACGGCTATCGCTGTGCCATCTGTCCGGAGGATCATGAGGACAATCAGTATGCGGATGTCTATGAATGTGCTTCTCAGCAGCTGACGGATTTTCTGCGCTGGGCGAAGCAGCAGGACTGGTATGAAAACACCACCATTGTGGTGTCCGGGGACCACCCCACCATGGACCACAATTTCTGCAAGAATGTGCCGGATGACTACACCCGGAAGGTGTATGTATCGTACATCAATGCGGCAGCAGAAAATCAGAGCACAGGCTACCGGGACTACACCACCTTTGACAACTTCCCCACTACATTGGCGGCCATGGGCGTGAAGATTCCGGGAGAGCGGCTGGGACTCGGCACCAACCTGTTTTCCGGGCAGAAGACATTAAGCGAGGAATACGGCCGGGAGTACGAGAAAACGGAGCTGGAGAAGAAATCCGTGCTGATGCAGCAGCTGGGACAGATTGATCGGGCAGCAGCTTATGAAAGCAAGGAGGCCAAGCTGAAGGCGGAGAAGGAAAAGAAGGCACAGCAGGCCGCCAAGTGATAATTCACAGACGAAACGTGAAAAGTATGGTATGATATCTAAGGAAAAAGGTCAAAATATGAGTCAGCAGCCATTTTTACGGAGGTAAATAGATGGATGAGCAGAAGAATCCGATGATCGAAATCATAGACAGACCGGCGGAGGATATGCGGCGGCCGGAACAGAGCACTTCGCGGGCAAGACAGGATCAGAAGAACAGAAAGAAAAAGAAGCCCAGTCTGGCGTCAGAGCTTCTGGAATGGGTGAAGATCCTGGTGGTGGCTGGTGTGGCGGCCTTCCTTCTTAACAATTTTGTGATTGCCAATTCCACCATTCCCACAGGCTCCATGGAGAACACCATTATGGCCCACAGCCGGGTATTCGGATCCCGCCTGCATTATACCTTCGGTGAGGTGAACCGGGATGACGTGGCAATTTTCATCTATGGCTATACCTGTCGGAGCTGCGGTGCCCAGTATCGGGAAACAGAGGCGGGGGTATGCCCCAACTGCGGCCGGGCGGATTCGAAAAACAAGGTGATCTACTATGTCAAGCGTGTCATCGGCATGCCGGGCGACCACATTGAAATCAAGAAGACCGGCGAGGCGGATGTTGACGAGATCACAAAGCTGAATGTGCGCTCCGAAAGCGGCAAGGTGCCGGTGGGAACCCTGTATGTGAACGGAGAGGCCAAGGAGGAGGTTTATCTGCCGGAGCCGATGCTCTGTGATGGGGACAGCTTCCCGGAGGTGGATGTGACAGTGCCGGAGGGCTGCTATTACATGCTGGGCGACAACCGAAACAATTCTGCCGATGCCCGCTACTGGGGTGAGAACAACTTTGTGAAGCGGGACCGCATGGTGGCAAAGGTCTATGTGAAATACTGGCCCATCAGTGAGATTGGTCTTGTGAAATGAGATGATTTCACAAAATCAACATAGTTCAACGCTAAAATAAAAAGTCATGTGTCTGTCCATTCAGGACGGACAGCGGAGGAAAGGAGCATTATGTCAAAAACGGAGGGACAGAAGCTGGAGGAACAGCTTTGCTTTCAATTCAAAAATATCGGCATGGAGCGGCCGGGGGATGTAGAAAAGGCACAGGAATTTGCCGAGGGCTATAAGACATTCCTGGATCACTCGAAGATCGAGCGGGAGTGCGTGCGGTATACCGAGGAGCTTGCGAAAAAGGCGGGCTACCGGGTATTTGAGCGCGGCAGAAAGTACAGCACCGGAGACAAGGTGTATTACATCAACCGGGGCAAAAACATTATCCTGACCACCTTCGGCAGAAAGCCGCTGACGGAGGGAGTGCATTTCAATATCGCACATATCGATTCCCCGCGTCTCGACATCAAGCCGAATCCGCTTTATGAGCAGGACGAGCTCAGTTATCTGAAGACACATTATTACGGCGGCATCCGGAAGTATCAGTGGGGCGTGACACCGCTGGCACTGCACGGCAGGGTAATGCTGGCGGACGGAACACATGTGGATCTGGCCGTTGGTGAAGAGGCCGGCGATCCTGTATTTCTGGTGACGGACCTTCTGCCCCATCTTTCCGGCAAGCAGAATGAGCGTCCGCTGCGTGAGGGTCTTCGCGGTGAGGAGCTGAACATCCTGCTGGGCTCCACACCTGTGGCGGATCCGGAGGTGAAGGCGGCCTTCAAGCTGAAGGTGCTGTCTCTCCTTCATGAGAAGTACGGCATGACTGAGAAGGATTTCCTTCGGGCAGAGCTTACTATGGTGCCGGCACAGAAGGCAACGGATGTGGGACTGGACCGCAGCATGATCGGTGCCTACGGACAGGATGACAAGGTCTGCGCCTATACCGCTGTGATGGCAGAGCTGGAGACCGTGAAGCCGGAGCATACGACAGTGACGCTGCTGACCGACAAGGAGGAGATCGGTTCTGAGGGAAATACAGGCATGTCCTCAGATGCGCTTCTTCATTATATGGAGGATCTGGTGGAATGCGAGGGCGAGAGAGTGCGGGATGTCCTCCGGGCTTCCCTGTGTCTGTCTGCCGATGTCAATGCAGCCTTCGACCCGACCTTTGCTGATGTTTACGAGAAGCAGAATGCCTCTTATCTGAATCATGGTCCGGTATTTACCAAGTATACCGGCAGCCGCGGCAAGTCCGGCTCCAATGATGCATCCGCCGAGACCATGCAGAAGATCATTCAGTATATGGATGATGCCGATATCATGTGGCAGATCGGCGAGCTGGGCAAGGTAGATGAGGGCGGCGGAGGAACCATCGCACAGTTCATGGGAGACATGGATGTGGATACCGTGGATCTGGGTGTGCCGGTGCTCTGTATGCATGCACCCTTTGAGGTGACATCCAAGCTGGATGTTTACTATACCTATAAGGCTTTCAAGGCGTTCAACCCGTAAAGAAACGTAACTGCATTGCAGGAAATTGACGCCTGCAGCATGAAAACCAGCCCCGCTTTGCGGGGCCGTGAGGAGAAGAAAGATTATGAAGAAAAAGAAGCTTTGCGTGGCAGCGGCGCTGCTGGCGATGACAGTGGCGGCAGCAGGCTGCGGCAAGAAGAATACTGCAGAGGAGACCACCACAGCGGCAGAAACCACCGCAGCTGCGGAGACTGTTTCTGCGGATGATCCGGAGATACAGGAGCTGGAGAATACAGAGAAGCCCACAGCACCGGCAGTAGAGGAGATGGGCTCTATCACATTCCCGGAGCTCAGCAGCATTACCGTCAGCGCCACACCGGCGGAAACCGTAACGGATGAGGACCTGGAGAGTCAGATTAAGTATCTGCTGTCACAGAATCTGGAGGAGGTTTCCGGAAAAGCAGAGCTGGGCGACACGGTGAACATTGACTATGTGGGCACCATTGACGGTGAGGAGTTCGACGGCGGCTCTGCAGAGGGCTATGACCTGGAGCTGGGCTCCGGCAGCTTTATCGATAACTTTGAGGACCAGCTGGTGGGTTCCGGTGCCGGAGATAAGGTGACCGTAAAGGTGACCTTCCCGGATGACTATTCTCAGGAGAGCCTTCAGGGCAAGGCTGCAGAGTTTGCGGTGACGGTAAATTCCGTAAAGCGCGCACCAGAGCTTACAGATGCCTGGGTGCAGAGTTATGAGAACACGAAGGCATCTACAGTGGATGAATTCCGCGAGGAGCAGAGAGCCCTGATGCAGGCCAACTATGATAACTACTATCACAGTGATGTGCAGCAGAAGGCACTGGAGGCCTTGGTGGAGGCTTCCGATATTACGCTTTCCGATGCCATGAAGCAGTATGGCGAGGACTTCGTTGTTTACTCCAATGTGCAGCAGGTGAAGAACTACGGCATGAGCCTGGCAGACCTGATCAACATGTACAGCATGACGGTTTCCGACTTCAAGGAGGAAATGGCCAGCGAGGGCGAGAGCTATGCGCAGCAGTACTTCGTGGTGAAGAAGCTGGCAGCAGACCAGGGTATCACTGCCACTGATGAGGTGATGGATGCGCTGGCAAAGAACCTCAGCGAGCTGAGCGGTGAGGAGTATACCAAGGAATCTCTCATCGAGAGCTATGGTCAGGAGACCGTGGAGAGCGAGGCTGTGAATGAGGCAGTGCTTTCCTATCTGGAGTCCCAGGTGCAGGTAACCGAGGAAAGCAGCGAAACCGAGAGTGCGGAGACTGCCGAGAGCACTGAGGCAGAAACCACAGAAGCAGCCACAGAGGCGGCTTCCGAGAGCAAGGCACAGTAAAACAGCATAAATAAAAACGATACAGCCCCGGTGGGGAGCACGACAGCTTGACGGTCGGCCCCGCCGGGGCTATTCTATTTTTTTGTCAGCAAATCATTCAATCGATGCAATCAGCTTTAGGGGACAGAAGAGTATGAAAACGGGAAAATATGGCAGACAGATATTGACGTTTATTCTGAGTCTGGGAATAGCGGTGACAGCGATTCTCACATCGGGAGATTGGACGGCCTATGCCCGCACCGGGCAGAAGGCCAGCGAATCGAACCTTTTCAGGACGAAAAAATCCAGTGACAGCAATGTAAGCCGCGATGAAAGCGATGAGAGTTCCATGGTTCCGGCAGCATTGGCGGTGGCAGCAGAATCAGAAGATGTCGGTCTCAATGTTTACCATAACGATGACGAATTCACAGATGAGGAATTTACCTTCACCTATACCACGGTGAATCATCAGAAACGGGAAAAGACAGTGGAGAAGGATAGCAGTCATGGAATCGATGTACTGACGCAGACCTTTCAGTTTGAGCGGGACGGTGATATCTACAAGGGATTCAAGGTACTGGGCTGTCGTATAGAGCTTCCTGTAGGGGGCGATGAGGACGATGAAGAAGAAATCGACATGACGCAGGATATGCAGGTGTATTATGCCGACAGCTTCGGTGAAGGCGAATTTTATTCCAATATGCTCATGGAGCTGACGATGGATGAAGTGTTTACCGGAGAGCTTCTTTATACGGAGGCGTCGGAACCGGAAGCTGCAGATTGGCAGCCTTATGAGGATGCAGAGCTTTCCGGGCAGAGATACAACATTAAGCTTTGGCAGCCGCATGGCTGTTTTGCTGCGAAAGTAAAGGCGGGAGAAGAGAAGAAAGAAAAGGGAAAGGCATTGATTATTACCCTGAGCGGGGATAAGGATCTGAAAGACACACCGGATGCAGACGGAGATGCGCTGAAGAGTACGCTGATTCGGACAGAACAGTTTTCAAGCTCGGATATCACGGTAATGAATGTCCCCAGCGGCAGCAGTGAGGATTACAGGTCAAAAATATGGGCATGGATTGATGCGGTGGCAGAGAAGGAAGGGCTGACATTGATTGCCTACAGCGGGCATGGAAACTTTCTGGATGACGGCAGTGCTGTACTGAGTATGGGAAACAACAGCATTTCGGCTTATGAACTGAAGCAGCATGTCAGCAAGCTAAAAGGAAAGCTTGTGATGCTGTTTGACAACTGCTTTTCCGGCGGCATGATCATGCCCACATCTTTGGATGGGGAGGAAACGGAAGGCAGTGACACAGAGGCGGCAGAAGAAGCCGCTCAGCAGCAGGCTGATGAAGGCATGGCAGCTTTTGCGAACGAATTGCAGGAAGATACGGAAAATACAGAGGGGGCAGCGGCACTTCAATACTATATCTACGCAGCGGCGTCTGCATATGAAACCTCGATGCAGGGAACTGCAGGCGGGCAGCTGCTCCGAAGCATCGGCTATGCGCTGGGCTATGACCGGTATCGGGGTACCTACCATGTTTTTGCTGCCGATACAAATGGTGATGGCAGCATTACAGCAGGAGAATTGGGAAGCTATATTCACAATGCCTGTCTGTACTCTACGCCGAGCATTTATCCGGCGGAGAGTACAGATGTGCTGTTCAGCTATGGAAAAGATGTGGGAACACCGGCGGCGTTTACTGTCACCAGGACGACCAGCAGCAATATCAGCCTCAATGAAGATGGCAGTGTGGATGTTTCGGTGCTGGTCACCAATCACAGCGATGAAGACATTTCCTTCGATGCCATGGCGGCGCGGGCAGCAGATGCGGTGAATATTCTCATGCCGGGCAGCTATAAGGATTGTCTGAGCAGAACAGATGACACCGTTTTGCATTATGAGGAGGGGGTCAACCAAGGTGAGGTAGCAGCTCATGAGACCCAAAAATTCACGATGCATTTTAAAGACAAATATAAGCATCTGCAGAATGGCGGCAGATTTCTGATCCGTTTCTGGGGTGACGGAGAGACATCGGCGGAGAACTTTGCGGTGACGGATTTTTATGTTTCCGGCAGCGGAACGGTGAGCGTGGAAATCGACAAATCAGCATTTCAGATCCGAAAGCCGGGGGATATCGATACAGCAGAGAATGCGGTAAAAGTAGCTTCTATTCTGCCGGTGGTGGTGTGTTTTGATCGGGAACCGACAAAAAAGACAGGCTATGCGGCCTGCACGCTGACAGCCCGTGCCTGGGATCTGGGTGAATCACCGGTGTATACGGCGGATAAGGAGGGCCGCATTCTGGACAAGCAGGGGAAGGTGCTGGATACGGCGGAGGAAAGCCGCTGGATCATGCTTTATAAGAATTTGCGCCCGCAGTATGTCCAGGAGCAGCGATATACATCGGATGAACAACAGGCCGCATATTACAGCTATATGTGGGATGTGACAGGCCTCAGCGCAGGGCATTATTATGCACTGCAGATTCAGTGTCACTATGACGACGGTACAGAGAAGACGCTGACAACCTTCCTGCAGGCAGTGACGCAGGACGAAGCAGCAGATGCACCTTATGTTATTGGTGAGCATTATATCAGAATGTCTATGTTCGCTCAGAGCTACAGCGGCATTCGAATCGGCGCAGAATGGGAAAATGCCGGTGAGGACAGCACAGTGAAGAAGGCCAGCGAGAATTTTCTGCGCTTTCTGAATAGTCAAAACAGTTATCAATATGACGGCATGAGCGCTGCCGGAGAGAAAAACATGCATTACAGCATTGCCGGTGAAAATGGGGACTCCGGCTGGTATCAGGTCGGTGCGGACGGAAAGCTGACAGCCATGTCGGAGGATGCACATTTTAAACAGGGCGAAAGCTATGTGACGCGCATTGCCATGAGTATAGATGAAAACTGGAATGCTGTTTTCGCGTCGGGGACGGATTTCCGCGTTGGCGGGCACAGCCTGTATGACAACACGCCTTATCAAAAAGAGGCAAATGACGGTGACGCCGTACCGTATACATCCGGGACAGATGCGGCGAATCCGAAGCAGGCAGTGATCTATGTACTGCATGAGAATATCAGCGTTCCGGAGGATGCGCTGAAGGTATGCAGGGCAGGCAGTACCACACCCTTAGAGGCGGAGGATACACTTTGTGTGGGTGATGAGATTGATGTCTATGTCCCTAATGGATACAGCATCAGCGCGGCGAAGAGTGTGAGCGGACTGGAAAAGGTAAAGAGCACCAATAAGTATACGAGGTATCGGGTGTTCGGCAATACTCCCAGCATCAAGATTCGTATGTACAAACCCGACAATAACAATATAGAGCAGGTTTGCCGCTGTGCCTCTGTATTGTACAGTCATAAGGTATCGGATGCAAAGGGTGCTGTGTACAGTATCACAGCACCGGATAAATGCTTTTACTGCCGGACAGAGCAGGGTGAACTGGACCTTAGCGGCGGAAAAATCAGCTACTATACAGCAAAATATAAAAGAACCACGAGAACCCTGGAAAAGTTCATGAGCATATATGAAAACTGCCTGTATGTTTATAATGAGCAGGAAGAGGAATATCAGCCATGGGACAATGCCTGTTTGAATGTTTTGGGCAGTCATATGCTGTATGTTCTTTACAAAGGACGTTATTATGAAGCTTTTACCATTGAGGTGGGGTATCCTCAGGGAGATGATTTTGTTGCAAATGCAAACTTCGGCGAAAAGACGGATGCAGCAGAGACCGTACTCTGTTTATCGGTACAGACAGAGGCGCAGGATACGGAGAACGGCAGTATTCGCGTGCATCATGAGGTGAAGCGGATCAAGGACGGAAAGCTCACATCGCTGTCTGTGCTCCGCGGAAGCATATCTTATAGGATTCCATATCCGGATGGCCTGGACAGCAGTGCTGCGTATGAAGTTAAAGAGGCAGGCGCCAACGTACCTGTTCGGCTGGAAAAACGGGAAGACGGATTGTGGATTACGGCAGAGAGAAACGGAAGCTTCAGCATTCACTACAAGAAGAAAGCGGATCCGACACCGCAGCCTGTGCCGGACGAGAAAACGGATGTAACGCCGGATGCAGGATCTGATACGGATGCGGACAGCAGGAAGGATAATAAAAGTGATTCCTCTGTGAATCCGA
>CAZJQX010000004.1:7095-25086 GCA_964548305.1 uncultured Lachnospiraceae bacterium | reverse complement strand
GATACGGATGCGGACAGCAGGAAGGATAATAAAAGTGATTCCTCTGTGAATCCGAATGGTCAGGCGCATTCCGTCGGCGTTGCCGGAAGAGGCGGCGGAGGCGGTGTCAGAAGCCTTGGCAAAGGACTCTACGGCAAGGGATGGAAGCGGATCAATAGAAATGGTCGGGACAGCTGGTATTATTTCGGAGATGACGGGCGCATGTATACCGGATGGCTTCAGAATCAGGGAAGCTGGTATTATCTGCAGCCGAATGGTCAAATGGCCATCGGCTGGATCTATCTGGGAACAGACTGGTACTACATGGATGCCAGCGGTGCGATGGTCATCGGTGAAAGGGAGATTGACGGCAAAAAGCAGTTCTTTTTACAGGATGGCAGATGGATTGCGTCTTGACAGCATCACTTTAACATGCTAGAGTGTTGAACTATAGAAATGTAATGACAGACGGGAAAGACCGGCAGGAGGAGATATTATGAAGAAGACAGCAGTACTGGGCGTGACAGCATGTCTGGCAATGGGAATGATGAGCGGCTGCGGCAGCAGCACAACAGCAACAACGGCAGCAGCCACAGAGGCCGCTGCAGAGACAACAGCGGCAGCGGAAGAAACCACAGCCGCAGAGAAGGCAGATGCAGAGAGCACCGCTGCTGAAGTGAAAACCCCTACCGGAAAGTTTACGGTTGGCTTCGATCAGGAATTTCCGCCGATGGGTTTTGTGGGAGATGACGGACAGTATACTGGCTATGATCTGGATCTGGCCAAGGCTGTAGCCGATAAGCTGGGCCTGGAGTTCGTGGCACAGCCCGTCAACTGGGATTCCAAGGACATGGAGCTGGAGAGCGGCAACATTGACTGTATCTGGAACGGCTTCACCATGCAGGGCAGAGAAGACAGCTATACCTGGGTAGGCCCCTACATGGCCAATGAGCAGGTGTTTGTGGTGAATGCAGATGCGGGCATCACCGGTACTGCAGACCTGGCCGGAAAGGCTGTGGAGGTGCAGAAGGATTCCTCCGGACTGGCAGCATTAAACGAGGATGAAAATGCTGAGCTGAAGGCAAGCTTCGGCTCCGTGACCGAGGTAGCGGATTACAATACTGCACTGATGGATCTTGAGTCTGGTGCCTGCGATGCCGTATGTATGGATTCCATCGTAGCAGGCTATCAGATCACATCCTCCGGCAAGAATTTCGTGATTCTGGACGATGTGCTTTCCAAGGAGGAGTACGGTATCGGCTTCAAGAAGGGCGAGACCGAGCTTGCTGAGGCCGTGGATACCGCACTGAAGGAGCTGAAGGAGGACGGAACCGTGGACGAGATCACAGAGCAGTGGTTCGGTGATGCCAGTGTATTCACACTGAGCTGAAAATCCACGGAGCGTTGAACTTCGGAATCGGAAAACAGGCAGAACGGAATCGGCAGATCGACTGGCTGAAATCCTGTTTCGGCGAAATATAAGGGCAACGGCGCAGCAGAGGCTGCGCCGCTTTCCGCGTTAAAGAGAGAGGTAAAAAGGTGTCATTATCACAGATTTTGCTGCAGCTTTTGGGTGGCCTGGGTGTCAGCGTAAAGATATTCCTGATCACGCTGATTTTTTCGCTGCCACTGGGACTTATCGTGGCCTTCGGCAGAATGAGCAAGAATCCCCTGCTCAGTGCATTAACGAAAATCTATATTTCCATCATGCGGGGAACGCCGCTGATGCTGCAGCTTTTCGTGGTCTACTACGGGCCCTATTATCTCTTTAAAATCAAGCTGAGCCCCACCTACAGGAACAGCGCCGTGTATATCGGCTTCATCATTAACTATGCCGCCTATTTTGCGGAGATCTACCGCTCGGGCATCCAGTCCATGCCGGTGGGACAGGCGGAGGCCGCAGAAATCCTGGGCTATACCCGGTTCCAGAGCTTCTTCCGCATTACCCTGCCGCAGGTGATCAAGCGCATCCTGCCGTCCGTGACCAACGAGGTCATCACTCTGGTGAAGGATACTTCACTGGCTTTCTCCATTTCCGTTATGGAAATGTTTACGACGGCGAAGGCACTGGCCTCCAGCCAGACCTCCATGACGCCGCTGATTGCAGCCGGTATTTTCTACTATGTATTTAACTTCCTTGTGGCCTGGCTGATGGAGCGCATGGAAAAGAAGCTGGACTATTATAAGTGAGGCGGCTATGAATCTTCTTGAAATCAAAAATCTGAAAAAAAGCTTTGGAGATCTGCATGTGCTGAAGGACATCAGCATGAATGTGCGGGAGGGCGAGATTGTTTCCATCATCGGTCCCTCGGGCTCCGGAAAATCCACGCTGCTGCGCTGTGCTACGCTTCTGGAAACCATGGATTCCGGTGAGCTCTGCTATGACGGCACCGTTGTGGCAAAAAACGACAGCAATGGGCGGGCGGTATACGCGGACCGGAAAACACTTCGGGATGTGAAAAGCATTTACGGCCTGGTTTTCCAGAATTTCAACCTCTTCCCCCACTGGTCGGTGCTGCAGAACGTAACGGATGCGGTGATCCACGTGCAGAAGAAGCCCCGGGCGGAGGCAGAGAAGCTCGGCCGGGAGCTGCTGCAGAAGATGGGGCTGGCGGATAAGGAAAAGTACTATCCCTATCAACTCTCCGGCGGGCAGCAGCAGAGAGTGGCCATTGCCCGGGCACTGGCACTGAATCCGAAGGTTCTGTTTTTCGATGAGCCCACCTCGGCCCTGGATCCGGAGCTGACGGGAGAGGTGCTGCAGGTGATCCGTTCCCTGAAGGAGCTGCATATCGCCATGGTCATCGTAACCCATGAAATGACCTTTGCCCGGGATATTTCCGATGAAGTCATTTTTATGGCGGATGGGGTGATTGTCTGCAGCGGAAAGCCGGAGGCGGTGTTCAATTCGGACAATGAAAGAATGCGCAGCTTCCTTGGCCGGTACCAGGGAATTTTGTAGGCCGGTATCATAATCGTGTAAGTTTTTGCCTTGGCTTCTTCCTTGAAGCTTGTCCACGTCTATGCTACACTGATGTTGATAACTATGTGTAAAAGTGCAAAAAACTGTGGATAAGTCAGTGGAAAAGCGGAGAAAACCGCAAAATAGCGAAAAGTTATCCACATTTCGGGATAGTGATATGGGAAAGCAGAGCAAAAAAAAGAAATATCAGGAAAAGCTGAAAAAAGCGAAAAAACGGCTGAAGCGGATGGAAAAAGAGCTGACGGCGCTGAGGGCAGCGGCCGGAGCGGTGCCGGAAAAGACAGCGCCGAAAAAAGACAATATTCCGCAGAAGGAAACAGATATTAGGGATCGTGTCCGGGATGTGTCTGCAGAGGCACTGCCGGAGGCCCGGGGGCTTTTTCGTGAACTTCGCCAGCTTCTGCAGGTCTATCTGCGGGATCCCCAAGAGGCCATTTCCCGGGAGCTTGAGAAAACGGGACATACGGCGGCATGGCTTGTGTATCTTCTGGGTATTCTTCCCTTCCTGGTCATGGGACTTCTGTCGAGCGGTCTGATCGGCGGTCTGCAGCTGGGGCTGCTCTATGCCCTGCTGTCCCTGCTCTATCCATTTGTGTTCTTCCTTCTGAGCCGGAGCCGACGGCATATTCGGCCGGAAACGGTGTTTCCGTGCTTCTGGGCAGCGGATCTGGGCATCTGCCTTGCACATCTTCTGAGCATGCTGCTGGTGATTCTGGGACTTTGGTTTCTGGCACTCCTTCTGGAGCTGGCGGTCCTGCCCCTGCAGATGGTGTTCCGGTATATGGCGGCACTGAGTCTGTCGGAGATGGAGAGCCGGGAGGCGATTCGCAGCACAGTTCTGTCTGCCATTGTCTGTGTGTTTTTCCTTCTGCTGCTTCTCTTTATGGGCTTCGGTGCGGCACTCCTCAATACCGCGCTGGGACAGCTGCTGGACGGGGGACTGGATGTGAAGTCAGTGCTGAATTTTCTGCTGCAATACCTATAATATAGGAGAAACTTATTCTTGCGAAGCCTTCGGAATTTTCCTATAATAGACGAACATGTTTATCTGGTGATTGCTTAGCACACTGCGCATTGCGGAGCGATGTGATGCTGAACAATTCCATCTTAGGAGGAAAAAGCTATGAAAAAAAGACTTGTTGCGCTTACGATGGCTGCCTCTATGGTTGCTTCTCTGGCAGCCTGCGGCTCTTCATCATCCACAAGCAGCAGTGAAACCACAAAGGCTGCCGAGTCAGCAGCTGCCGGCGAGACTGCAGCTGCAGCAGAGGCTAAGGATGCTTCTGATGTTAAGGTAGGTATCATCACAGACCTTGGCGGTGTTAATGACGGTTCCTTCAATACATCTGCATGGCAGGGTCTGCAGAAGGCACAGGAGGATCTGGGTATCGAGGCCAACTATCTGGAGTCCCATACCGATTCTGATTACAAGCCGAACATCGAGACCTTCCTGGATGAGGATTACGATATGATCATCTGCATCGGCTATGCACTGGCTGACGCACTGAAGGAAGAGGCAGAGGCAAATCCGGATCAGAAGTTTGCCATCGTAGATGATTCCACTCTGGCTGATTATGACAACGTTACCTGCCTTATGTTCGAGCAGGCACAGGCTTCCTACCTGGTTGGCTACATCGCCGGCAAGACCACACAGAGCAACAAGATCGGTCTGGTTCTCGGAATGTCCACAGACGTTATGCATCAGTTCGGCTACGGCTATGTAGCAGGTGCTATCGATGCCAATCCGGATGTAACCGTTCTTCAGAACAATGCAAACTCCTTTGCTGATACCGCTGCCGGCAAGACCGCTGCCAACAACATGATCGCAGAGGGCGCAGACGTTATCTTCCATGCAGCAGGCGGTACCGGACTTGGTGTAATCGATGCCTGCAAGGAGGCCGGTATCTGGGCCATCGGTGTTGACTCCGATCAGAGCTCTGTAGCACCGGAGACCATCCTTACCTCCGCTATGAAGAGAGTGGACAATGCTGTTTATGACATTGCAAAGGCAACTGTAGAGGGTACCGTTGAGGCTGGTGTAAAGACATACTCTCTGGCTGATGAGGGTGTAGATATCGCTCCCACCACAGACAACTTAAGCGATGATATGCTGACAGAGATCGAGGAAGTGAAGCAGAAGATCATCAGCGGCGAGATCACTGTTCCGGAGAACAAGGCTGATTTCGATGCTAAGTATGGTGATGTTTACCAGCTGGATGACTAAAGAATCATAAGCTTTCTGATCTGACAGGAAGTAAGAAGAGACCATTTGGCATATATGCTGCAGCGCTGCAGCGTATGGGCCGGATGGTCTTTTTGCTATTGTTTGCACCACCGAAATATTTTTCACAAAGCATAGAGATATGAAAAATTGATGTTATAATAGAAATATTCATGTGACGGGACAGATGCTGTCCTGCCGGAGCTTTTTATTGAAGGAGTTATGCAATGAGAGATATCAGTATGACGCGGGTAAATAAGACGCGTCAGGAAATGCTGAATACGGTGGAATCCAAGACGCTGACCCATGAGCAGAAGGTGGCCACGATGGCAAATCTGGCAGACTCGCTGCTGGAGGTGCTGGATCTGCCGGAGGGACTGGACGAGCTTCTGAACAAGCCGATTTCGGAGCAGTGTATCTGTGATCTGTCAGAGGGACATGCACCCCTGCGGCCCCGATACATCATTCCGGATTACGATCGCTTTTTTAAGGAGGGTTCTCAGTTCCTGAATCTGACACCGCCCACAGATCTGTATGAGGCCATCAACGATCTGGAAATTTTCTATAAGCATGTGCCGTCTGTCACGAACTATCCGGTATATGTGGGGGCTCTGGATAAGCTGCTGGATCCCTTTGTGCAGGATATGGATGAAGCACAGGCGCTGAAGCTCATCAAGCTTTTCCTGATTAATATGGACCGGACCATTCTGGATTCCTTCTCTCATGCGAATCTGGGCCCGGAGGATACGAAGGCGGGACGTCTGCTGCTGCAGGCCATTGCAGAGACGAAGGATGCGGTACCCAATGTCACCATGAAGTATGATGAGACCATTACGCCGGATGATTTCGCTCTGCTGGCGGTGAAGGCGGCATTGGCCAGCGCCAAGCCCAGCTTCGCCAACCACAGCATGTTCCGCAGTGAGCTGAAGGACGACTATGTCATCGCCTCCTGCTACAACGGACTGAAGTACGGCGGCGGTTCCTATACCCTCTGCCGTCTGATCCTCGGAAATATTGCAAAGCGGGCGAAGGATACAGAAGATTTCCTGAATAATCAGCTTCCCTATGTGATGGACATTCAGGCCCGGTATATGGACGAGCGGATTCGCTTCATTGTGGAGGAAAGCGGCTTCTTTGAGAACAACTTCCTCGCAAAGGAGGGCTTCATTCACAGAGACAAATTCACTGCCATGTTCGGTCTGGTGGGTCTCGCCGATGCGGTGAATATCCTTCTGGAGAAGGAAGGGAAGCAGGGACTCCGTTTCGGCCACAGCGAGGAAGCGACGGCACTCGGCGTCCGAATCATGGACTGCATCGAAAAGTTCAATGCGAACCATTACAACAAATACTGCGAGGCCACCGGCGGACACTTCCTGCTGCATGCACAGGTCGGCATCGCAAGTGATATCGATGTGACACCTGGCACAAGAATTCCGATCGGCGAGGAGCCGGAGAATTTGGTGGATCAGCTGAAGGTGCTGAGTCATTTCCACCACTACTTCCCGTCCGGCACCGGCGACATTTTCCCGATCGACATGACGGTGCACAGAAATCCGGACTATGTCCTGGACATCATTAAGGGCTCCTTCCGGATGAATCTTCGGTATCTCTCCTTCTATGCGAGCGATTCCGACGTGATCCGCATCACCGGCTATCTCGTGAAGCGCTCGGAGATCGAGAAGCTGGAAAAGGGCGAGAATGTGAAGCACGATACCACGGCATTGGGCATGGGCGCCAAGAAGAACGGACATATTCTGGAACGTAAGGTACGTTAATGAAGGCGCCGGTCAACAAAATCATCCCGTTCAGCGCAGTGGACGGCCCCGGCAACCGGACCGCGGTATTTCTCCAGGGCTGCAATATCAACTGCAAATACTGCCACAATCCGGAGACGAGGCGTCTTTGCCGGGGCTGCGGAAAATGTGTGGAAAGCTGCCCGGCGGGAGCACTTTCCATGGACGGCGGAGAGGTACGGTTCGACTGGGAGAAATGCAAGGCCTGCGATACCTGCATTCACGTTTGTCCCTATGATGCAAGCCCGCGGATTCGCTGGATGGAGCCGGCGGAATGCATGCAGGAGATTCTGAAAAACGTGCCATTTATCCGGGGTGTAACGGTGTCCGGCGGCGAGTGTACGCTGCATCCTGATTTTTTGCGGGAGCTTGGCGGACTGTGCCGAAGGGAAGGACTCGGTTTTCTGCTGGATGCCAACGGTACCTATGATTTCGAAGCCGACCCGGCAGGGCTGCTGGAAAGCATTGACGGCGTGATGCTGGATGTCAAGGCCTGGACGAAGGAGGACCATCTCCGTGTCACGGATGCGGATAACGGCATCATCCGGCGGAATCTTCAGTTTCTGGCTGAGCGGGGGAAGCTGGAGGAAGTGCGGACGGTCATTGTGCCGGAGCTCTATGACTGTGCCGGAACCGTGCGGGAGACGGCGCGGTTACTTAAGCCGTATCTTGCAGCAAAGTCAATTCGATACAAAATCATTGCCTATCGTCCCATGGGTGTGCGGGAGCGCTATCGCGGCTTTCGGTCGCCGACACAGGAGGAGCTGGCGGCACTCAGAGACATCGCCGCAGCGGAAGGAATGAAGGATATTGTTCTTATATAATAATTGTTCAGCACCACTACATCGCTGCAGTGCTGAACAATTACAATAAATAAACCAGACGGAGGAAGACATATGAAAAGCAATATGGATGAGAGCACCGTCGTCATTGAAATGAAGGATATCGTGAAGAAATTCGGCAATTTCGTTGCCAATGACCACGTAAATCTGACAGTTCATAAGGGCGAGGTGCACGCGATTCTCGGAGAGAACGGTGCCGGAAAAAGCACGCTGATGAACATGCTGTACGGCATGTTCAAGCCGACCTCCGGAACGATCCGCATCAACGGGAAGGAGGTCAGCATTTCCACACCGGATAAGGCGATTGCCCTGGGTATCGGTATGGTACACCAACACTTCATGCTGGTACAGCCCTTTACGGTGACCGAAAACATTATCCTGGGTGCAGAGCCGATGAAGGGACTGACGGTGGATCTGAAGACGGCAAAGAAAAAGATTCTTGCACTTTCAGAGCAGTACAACCTGAAGGTAGATCCTGATGCAAAGGTAGAGGACATCAGTGTCGGCATGCAGCAGAGAGTGGAGATTTTGAAGGTGCTGTACCGCGGTGCGGATATGCTGATTCTGGACGAGCCGACGGCATCCCTCACACCGCAGGAAATCGATGAGCTGATGGATATCATTCAGAACCTGACGGCGGACGGCAAGTCTGTGGTGATCATCACCCATAAGCTGAAGGAGATCAAGTCCTGTGCAGACAACTGCACGATCATCCGGAGAGGAAAGTATATCGACACGGTGAAGGTGGCGGACTGCTCTGAGGATGATCTGGCCTCCATGATGGTGGGCAGACAGGTGAACTCCAAGGTGGAAAAGAAGGAGCAGGAGCCCGGCAAGGTGGTGCTGGAGGTGAAGGATCTTCATGCAAAGGACTACCGCGGCGTAGAAATCCTGAAGGGACTGAATCTCTCTGTGCATGCGGGTGAAATCGTGGGACTCGCCGGCATTGACGGAAACGGACAGTCGCAGTTGGTGGAGATCCTCACGGGCCTTGGAAAGGCAGAATCCGGCGAGGTGCTGATGAACGGCGAGAATGTGACCAATCAGAAGGCCAGCACGCTGTTTGAAAAGGGTATTTCCAGCATTCCGGAGGACCGGCAGAAGCATGGTCTGGTGCTGGATTTCTCGGTATCGGAGAATCTGATTCTGCAGAACTTTGCCAGAGAGCCCTATGCGAAGAAGGGTATCCTTCAGAAAAATGTGATCCGGCAGCATGCCACGGAGATGATCGACAAATTCGACATCCGGCCGCAGGGCTGTGAGAACCGTCTGGCGGGTCAGCTGTCCGGCGGAAATCAGCAGAAGGTCATCATTGCCCGGGAGGTAACCAATGACAAGGATCTGCTGATCGCCTTCAACCCTACCCGCGGTCTGGATGTGGGTGCTATCGAATTCGTGCATAAGTATCTGGTGGAGCAGCGCAATAAGGGCCGGGCTATCCTGCTGGTATCCTTCGAGCTGGATGAGATCATGAGTCTTTCGGACAAGATCGATGTAATTTTTGACGGACAGATTAACGGTTCAATGCCGGGTAAGGAAGCGGATGAATATCAGCTCGGTCTGCTGATGGCAGGAGGAAAGGCATCATGAAAGAGAAAATTTTAAAGAGTACGCTTCTGTATACGCTGATTTCCATTCTGCTGGGCTTTATTGTCGGCGCCATTCTGCTGCTGGCCATCGGCGTCAGCCCGGCGGTGGCTTATGGAAAGCTGCTGTCCGGTGTATTCGGAAAAACAAAGTTCATTGTATACAGTGTGGTTTATGCGGCACCCCTGATCTTCACAGGTCTGTCTGTGGCGTTTTCGTTCCGGACCGGTGTTTTCAACATCGGTGCAGAGGGACAGTATGTGGTCGGCTCACTGGCAGCACTGGTGGTGGGTCTGCTTTGTCCGATGCCGGCACCGATTCATGCCATTGTCTGCATCCTGGCGGCAGCGGCAGCCGGTGCGCTCTGGAGTGCAGTGGTTGGCTTCCTGAAAGTGAAGCGCGGCATCCATGAGGTGCTTTCCTATATCATGTTCAACTGGATTGCCTTCTACCTGTCCAACTTCGTGATCAATCTGAAGGGCATTCATACCGAGCAGGGCGCAGATGCGAGCCAGAATATTCTGAGCACCGCAAGCATTAAGATGCCGTCCGCGATTGCCTCGATGACAGGCTGCTCGGATGTACACTGGGGCATCGTTCTGGCACTGCTGGCAGCCATTCTGATCGGCTTTATCATGGCGAAGACAACCTTCGGCTATCAGCTTCGTGCTGTGGGCTTCTCCAGAACCGCCGCAGAATACGCAGGCATCAATGCCAACCGCATTTTCCTGATTTCCATGTCGATTTCCGGTATGCTGGCCGGTCTCGGCGGTGCCGTGCAGACACTGGGTATGTCGCAGCGTATTCCGCAGTTCGCCTCTCAGGAGCAGTACGGCTTCCAGGGTATCACCGTGGCGCTGATCGGAGCAACAAATCCCATCGGCTGTATCTTTGCCGGCCTGTTCTATGGCGCAATGAAGTACGGCGGAAACAAGCTGACGGTGGTGAACGTGCCCAATGAGGTCATCAACATTATCATGGGTACCATCATCATTTTCATCGCCATCACACCGGCCCTGAAGAATATGGTGCTGAAGGCAATGGAGAAAAAGGGAGGTAAGGACTGATGTTCATGACATATTTAGGACTGGTAATCAATGCGATCCTGATTTCAACGCCGCCGCTGCTGCTGGC
This sequence comes from uncultured Lachnospiraceae bacterium, assembly GCA_964548305.1. Taxonomy (GTDB): domain Bacteria; phylum Bacillota; class Clostridia; order Lachnospirales; family Lachnospiraceae; genus Oribacterium. The sequence continues at coordinate 14,547 of CAZJQX010000004.1, read as the reverse complement.
GGGCCTCGGCTCATGCTTCTCCGAGAGAAGCGGCGTGGTCAACATCGGTATTGAGGGAATGATGACCATCGGCGCCTTTGTCGGCTCCTGTGTGGCGTACTATACCGGAAACGGCTGGGTAGGATTTTTCTGCGGCGGACTGGCCGGCGCTGTGCTGGGACTTGTGCATGCTGTCGTATGTATCAGTCTGCAGGCGGATCAGACCATTGCGGGTACGGCCATCAACTTTATCGGACCGGGTCTCGCACTCTTCCTCTGCAAGGCAATCTTCGATTCCTCGGATTCACCGGCACTGGAGATTTCCGCTAAGCTGCCGAAAATGTTCGTGGGCATGTTCCCGGCTGGCTCCTTCGGCTACAATGTTATTTCGACCTATCCGATGGCATATCTCAGCTTCGTGATCGTTGCACTGCTGTGGTTCGTCTTCTTCAAGACCCGCTTCGGCATGCGTCTGAGAGCCTGCGGCGAGCATCCGGAGGCCTGTGAGACACTGGGCATCAATGTTTATCATGTGCGTTATGCCTGCGTGATCTTCTCCGGCTTCATGTCCGGCCTGGGCGGTGCCTTCGTCACACTGGCGACGGTATCACAGTTCCGTCCGGCCGTTATCGTGGGACAGGGCTTCATTGCCATCGCGGCGGTTATCTTCGGTAAGTTTACACCGCAGGGAACCCTGATCGGCTGTCTGATCTTCGGCTGCTGCAACGGCATCAAGTCTCTGCTGGGCGGCTCCAATGTGATTTCGCCGAATCTGCTGTCCATGATCCCTTATGTGGTGACGCTGATTACTCTGATCAGCTTCGTGGGTGCAGGACATACACCGGCTGCAAACGGCAAGCCCTTTGCCCGGTCCAAGTAAAGTGAATAACTGCGGTGTCAGAATGTCGGAGGGCTTGCATTTCCCCGGGATATTCGGTATAATCACCGCAATTGTAAGGAGGCAGCAGTCACTGCCTCCTTTTCTAAGCAATGATATGGGAGGAAAGTACAGATGATTGCAGCAAGCAACATTACCTACAGAGTCGGCAAGAAGGCTCTTTTTGAGGATGTGAATATCAAGTTCACGGAGGGAAACTGCTACGGCGTGATTGGTGCCAATGGTGCAGGAAAGTCTACTTTCCTGAAAATCCTGTCCGGCGTGCTGGAGCCCAGCTCCGGCGAGATCGTCATTACCCCGGGACAGCGTCTGTCCGTGCTGGAGCAGGATCAGTTTAAGTATGATGCGTATACGGTACTGGATACGGTAATCATGGGAAACCAGCGTCTCTACGAGATCATGAAGGAGAAGGATGCCCTGTATGCCAAGCCGGATTTCACGGATGAGGACGGTATCCGGGCCGCAGACCTGGAGGCGGAGTTCGCCCAGATGGACGGCTGGAATGCCGAGGCGGATGCAGAAAGCATGCTGAACGGTCTCGGCATTGACGGCAGCCTGCATTATAAGCAGATGAATGAGCTGAAGGGTGCCGAGAAGGTGAAGGTATTGCTGGCAAAGGCCCTGTTCGGAAACCCGGACATCCTGCTGCTGGACGAGCCCACCAACCACCTGGACATGAGCTCCATCGAGTGGCTGGAGGACTTCCTCATCAATTTCGAAAACACAGTGATCGTGGTGTCGCATGACCGTTACTTCCTGAATAAGGTCTGCACCAGCATCGCCGACATTGACTATGGCAAGATCACGCTTTTTGCCGGAAACTACGACTTCTGGTTCGAGTCCTCACAGCTCATTGTGCGGCAGCAGAAGGAAGCCAACCGGAAGAAGGAGGAGAAGATCAAGGAGCTGCAGGAATTCATTCAGCGCTTCTCGGCAAATGCTTCCAAGTCCAAGCAGGCAACCTCCCGCAAGCGTGCCCTGGAGAAGATCGAGCTGGATGACATCAAGCCCTCTTCCCGTCAGTATCCGTACATCCAGTTTAAGCCGAATCGTGAGATCGGAAACGATGTACTGGAGGTGAAGAATCTGACCAAGACCATCAACGGCGTGAAGGTGCTGGACAACATCAGCTTCAACCTGAACCGTACCGACAAGGTGGCACTGGTGGGCCCGAACGAGCTGGCCAAGACCGTGCTGATGCAGATCATTTCCGGGGAAATGGAGCCGGATTCCGGTGATTACAAGTGGGGCCTTACCACAACGCAGGCATACTTCCCGAAGGACAATTCCAAGGAATTCTCCTCAGAGGATACCATTGTGGAGTGGCTTACCCAGTACAGCCCGGACAAGGATACGCAGTATGTCCGCGGCTATCTGGGACGTATGCTCTTCAAGGGCGATGACGGCATGAAGAAGGTGAATGTGCTTTCCGGTGGTGAGAAGGTGCGCTGCATGCTGAGCAAGCTGATGATCAGCGGTGCTAATGTCATTATCCTGGATGAGCCGACGGACCACCTGGATATGGAGGCTATCTCTGCTTTGAATGACGGTCTCACCAGTTTTCCGGGAGTGATCATTTTCGCATCCCGTGACCATCAGGTGGTGCAGACCACAGCAAACCGCATTTTCGAGATTATCGACGGCAAGCTCATCGATAAGGTCAGCACCTATGATGAGTATCTGGCTTCCGATGCAGACATCAAGAAGCGTTTTACCTTTACGCTTTCCGATTCCGATGCGACAGACAACTAAGAGTGGAGAAGTTTGCATCAAGCAAACTTCGTAGCGAGCAGACAACTCACCCAGCGGGGGAGTTGCTTGCCACAGGCAAGTTCATCGAGAGCAACAAGCTCGAGATGAAGCCGAAAAGAGGGCTTTGCGTTAAGCAAAGCCCTCTTTATTATTACAGCATATTTAATTCCGCCAGAGAGATAAACTGCTTCATTTCCTCGGTGACCCACTTGTCCTTGTGGTAGAAAACCTGACGATACATGTTCATTTCGAAGTCATTGATTCGGAGCTGTACGAGCTCGCCCTTCGCAATAGAGTCCGCCACAGCAAAGTAGGGGAGAAAGGAGAGGGCGCGGTTTTCCTTGATCAGGTGAATGATGACCTCCGTGTCTCCGGTTTCGAAGAAGGGACGGATGGACATGCTCTGGGCTGCCAGACTCTGCTCGAGAGCATAGCGGTAGTTGGAATCCCGCTCTGTGAGGAAGAAGGGCTGATGGATCAGATCTGCCAGCTTGAGATGCTGCCTGCTCACGATTTCCGCATCCGGGGCCGCTACAAAGACGATGGGTTCCGGCTTCTCCAGTGATTTCTTCCAGTTCTGGTCATAGACCCGGCGGTCCAGAAAGTAGGCAATGTCGATCTGGTTGTGCTCCAGCATTTCCGTCAGCTCTCTGGGCGAGCCGGTTTTGATTTCCAGAGAAACCTCCCGGTGGTGGTCATAGAAGTACTTGATGATGGCGGGGAGCTTGAAGGTCAGCAGGGATTCCAGCGTGCCGATGCGGAGCCGGTGCTCCTGGAGCTGCGGATTTCCCAAGGCAGCATGGACGTCGTTGATCTTCCGCAGGATTTCCTGGGCATAGACCAGGAATTCCTTTCCCGGCGGCGTCAGTTCCACGCGGCGTCCCACACGGTCGAAGAAGCGGGTATTGAATTCCTGCTCCAGCTGCCGGATCTGTATGGTGACGGCGGCCTGGGTGTAGCCCAGGGCTTCGGCTGCCCGGGAAAAGCTCTGGAGCTCAACGATTTTAATGAAGGAGTTTAACTGTCTGATTTCCATGGACCTTTGTTTCAGCCTTTCTTATGACGTTCCGCAATGAGGGCAGCGGCTGCCTTTCGACCGCAGGCTGCACCGGCCTGGGACGCATAGTCCGGCAGTACATGCCGGCGCAGGCAGTCACCCACCAGATAGAGGCCGGGAAGCGGTGTTTCCGAGGGTTCTGTTCCGGCAAGCAAATCGGAGAGACAGTCCAGACTGTCGGCTCCGCCGGCAAAAATAAGTTTGCGGCAGAGGTACTGAGGGGACTTTCCTTCATTAATATAGACAGCGAAGCTGCCTTTGGTATCCTTCGAGATGTGGACCACAGACTGGCCGGTCATGGTGGGAAGATCATAGATGGACAGTGTTTTCATAAAGTGCTTGAGATAAGCAGAGCTGCCCATCATTTTCTGGAAAATGACAGAGCCGGCAGCAGCCTCCTGCTTTCGGATGAGGCGTCCGCCCAGCTTTGCCTCTTTTTCCAGCAGAAGACAGTTTTCGATGCCCAGGTCGAAGGCGGAAAGGGCAGCGGAAAGGCCGGCAGGACCGGCACCGATTACCAGCAGATCGTGGATATGCATAAAAATACTCCCATAAATAAACAATAGACTACACAGCGTATTACTGTGTAGTCTATCATAAAAAATATTAATAATAAATGCGGGTTTTGAATTTATGCGTGTGCATCGCTGATCATAAAATCCACAACTCTCTTCATATCAGCAGGCTCATGAACGATAAGCTCCAGCTCCTTGATGTAAGCCTTGTCCAGCATCTGGGACATCATCAGCATCTGGGACAGCTTGGACTTCAGATTGATGCGGTCACCCTCTGAGGATACCAGCTCTACCTTGCCGGTGCAGGCATTCAGTACGTTAAACAGACCCTCTACATTGTTTACATTCTCGATTTTCATAATCTTCTTCTCCTTTCATCCTTGCCTCTCTTATCACAGTAACAGCATATCAGAGCGTTAAAAATTTGCAAGCGGAAATTGTCAAAAATTTAACACAAAAATAGTACGAGATTTCGAGCAAGGGATGGGCAAAAAAGTTGTATGCAGGCATTTTTCGATGTGATAAACTGATGAAAAGCCCGGTGAACGGGGGATGAATCTAAGCAGAATGATGCAAAATATGCGCAAAACAGCAGCAAGGGGAGGCAAAATGAAAATTGCAATCGGAAATGATCATGCAGCGGTGGAAATGAAAAAGGAAATTCAGCAGTATCTGGAGGAGAAGGGCATTGAGGTGATCAATGTGGGAACGGATACTCCGGAGCGCTATGATTACCCCATCGCCGGCTATCAGGTGGCGACACTGGTGGCAGAGGGAAAGGCAGATTGTGGTATCGCCATTTGCGGTACGGGCATCGGCATTTCTCTGGCAGCCAATAAGGTGAAGGGCATTCGTGCCTTTGCCTGCAGTGATCCGTATTCCGCTTCCATGGCCAAGCGCCACAACAATGCCAATGTGCTCTGCTTCGGTGCCCGAGTGGTGGGCATTGAGGTGGCCAAGTGCATTGTGGATGCTTACCTTTCCGCAGAATTCGAGGGCGGACGTCATGCCGATCGTGTGAACATGATCATGGAGATCGAGGCGACAGGAGAGTTGGCCGCTGCGAAGCAGTAAAGGAACAGAATAGTTTTGAAACGTAAAAGACAGGGGACTCGGCTGTGCCGGGTCCCCTGTTGATATTTGCCTGATGCAAAGACCTACACTGGTATAATCTTTTCCGGGCAGGTGTGCGCCATGCGCAGTGCGGCGAGGAAGCTCTCCCGGGAGCGGGTGGCAATCAGCTCCTCCGGGAAATGAAGTTCCTCCAGCATTGCCGGAACATTGCGGAAGTTTCCGATGTCTGCGGAGACATGGGCATCACTGTTGACGGCGATGGACACGCCGAGCTCCGCACAGCGCTCTGCGATGCGCCGACATTTCTCCACAACCCTGCCGCCGCTCTCCATGGAATGACTGTTGATTTCGATGAGCTTATGGAGCTCCTTCGCCCGGAGGAGAATGGGATCAATCTCAATGGGCAGACCGGAACGGCCGATATGACCGAGCATAAGGATCTTCGGATCCTCCAGTACCCGGAGATAGGCTTCGGTACAGGCGGCACTGCCGGCATTAGCTGCAAAGCGGGTACTGTGGACACTGCCGATAACATAGTGCATCTTCTCCGTGACACGATCATAGAGACTGCGGCTGCCCTCTTTGTAGGGATCGCCGACGACATTGCAGTCTATCGGAATGTCATAACCGAAGAGGTGCCCATCCAGATCCACGATGTCCGCCTCGCAGCCCCGCAGCAGGGTAATGCCCTTCCACTCCAGGGGCCAGATGTGGCAGGTGGAGAGATATTGATAGTTTTTGTAGTTCCGGAAGTCCGGGAACAGCATATCGGAAAAGTGATCGGTGGAGACCAGAAGCTCCAACCCGGCATCCCGGGCGGCGCCGACATTTTCCTCAATCGTAGAATAGGCGTGCCGGGAAAACAGGGTGTGGGTATGGGTATCGCAGCGTAATGAAATGGCCAAGCTTCTGCCTCCTTTACTTTTCGTCGCAGACCTGGAAAATGTAGAACTTCAGGTAATAGGAATTCTCGTCGCCGCTCCAGAGAATGGGATGGTCCGCGCACTGGGTGCGGAATTCCACCTGACGGAGCCGCTTATGGGCACTGCGGGCCGCCTCGGCGATAGTTTTGGTGAAGAGCTCCTGTGTCATGAAGTGGGAGCAGGAGCAGGTGGCGAGATAGCCGCCGTCCCGTACCAGGCCGAGTCCCTTCCGGTTGATTTCACGGTAGCCGTTGATGGCGTGCTTCGTGGCCTCCCGGGACTTGGTGAAGGCCGGCGGATCCAGAATCACCACATCATAGCTTTCGCCGGCGGCGAGGAGCTTCGGCAGCTCATCCAGAACGTCGCATTCCCGGAAGTGCACAGTATCGGAAAGACCGTTCCGCTCGGCGTTGGCCCGGGCCTGAGAAACCGCGAGAGCGGAAATGTCCAGTCCCGTTACCTCTGCCGCACCGGCGATGCCTGCGTTCAGTGCGAAGGTGCCCATGTGAGTAAAGCAGTCCAGCACGCGCTTGCCGGGGCAGAGCCGCTGAATGGCCAGCCGGTTGTATTTTTGATCCAGGAAGAAGCCGGTTTTCTGTCCGTTTACCACGTCCACAAGGTAGCGGACGCCGTTTTCTGTAATTTCTACATTGGTGTCGAAGGGGGCGGTCAGGAAGCCCTTGAAGCATTCCATGCCTTCCTTTTTCCGCACGGGAGCGTCGGAGCGCTCATAGATGCCTCTTATGCTAATGCCGTCGGCCGCAAGAATCTTAGTCAGGTCCTCAAGAAGCATAGGCTTCAGTTTGTCAATGCCCAGCGCCAGAGACTCCACCACCAGCACATCCTCGTACTTGTCCACCACGAGACCCGGCAGGAAATCCGCTTCGCCGAAGATGAGACGGCAGGAGCTGGTGTCCACCACCGTTTTCCGGTAATCCCAGGCATTCTGCAGCCGCTGCCGCAGAAAATCGCGGGTGATGGGCTCCCGGCTTCTCCGGGAAAGCATGCGGATCCGGATCTTCGAATGGCTGTTGATGAAGCCGTAGCCCATGAAATAGCCGTCAAAGTCCAGCACTGTGAGGATATCGCCGTTTTCAAATTCACCCTCGGTGCGGTCGATTTCATTGTCATAGATCCAGGCGCCGCCGGCCTTAATGGTGCGGCCTTCGCCCTTCTTTAAAATAACGCTTCCCTTGGAAAGCAGTGATTCAGACATAAAAAATTCCCTTCTTAATAATAATCTAACGGGGCTGA
>CAZJQX010000004.1:0-6995 GCA_964548305.1 uncultured Lachnospiraceae bacterium | reverse complement strand
TTAGATGCCTTAGCGGCGAGCGTATAAAAGGCTTTGCGTATAGCAAAGCCCTCTGATTTGTGTCAAACCTCAAGACAGAGCTCTATGGGGCAGTGGTCGGAGCCGAAGATATCCTGGCGGATTTCCGCGCTTTGAATGCGGTCCTTCAGCTTCTCTGAAACCACAAAATAATCAATACGCCAGCCGACATTTCGCTCACGGGCACGGGTGCGGTAGCTCCACCAGCTGTATTCATCCCGGGCCTCCGGATGGAGATAACGGAAGGAATCCACAAAGCCGCTGTCCAGAAGACGGGAGAACTTGGCACGCTCCTCATCGCTGAAGCCGGCGCTCTGGTGATTCGTGTCCGGGTTCTTCAGGTCGATTTCCTCATGGGCCACATTCAGATCCCCGCAGAAGATCACCGGCTTTTTCTCATTGAGACGACAGATGTATTCCCGGAAGGCGTCCTCCCAGGACATGCGGTAGTCCAGCCGCTTCAGTCCGTTCTGGGAATTCGGCACATAGACCGTAATGAGGTAATAATCGGGAAATTCACAGGTGATGACCCGGCCCTCCCGGTCATGCTCCGGAATGCCGATGCCGTACTGTACAGACAGCGGCTCCTCCTTGGTGAAGACAGCGGTACCGGAATATCCCTTTTTCTCTGCATAGCACCAATACTGATGGTAGCCCGGCAGAGACAGCTCGATCTGCGATGCCTGCAGCTTCGTTTCCTGCAGACAGAAGATATCCGCATCCAGGCGCTGAAAGTCCTCCATAAAGTTCTTTCCCATGACGGCCCGGAGTCCGTTCACATTCCATGAAACAAATGTTTTCTGCATAATCAATAAAATCTCCTTAGCAGTCTGATTATAGACGAAAATTTCATAGCGAACAATTGCAAAAATCTTTTCCTTTAGCAGAGTTTCGAGAGAAATTCTATGCTATAATGGCGGAAAGACTGCAGAGAAGAGGACGAGATGTTAGGACTGAAGAAGGAGAAGGACAAATATATATTTAAGGTGGCCTCCCGGGCAGAGAAGCTGATGCTGAATCTGTACCGGGGCAGCCGTCGTGTGAAGCAGATTCCCTTTGATCCGGGACAGCGCATCGGAGATGTCTGGCGGCTGGAGCTCAGCACGCTGCCGGAGGGCCTGAGCTATGCCTATGAGCAGGACGGTCAGGTGTTCACGGATCCCAACGGGGTGGTTTTCTCCGGGCGGAAAAAATTCGGTTCCCTGAAGGATGGACTGCGGGTGCTGACAACAGACATTGCGGATGCCACGGCAATGCCGGAGGCTTCCGAGGCCTGGCAGAAGGATCGGCCCCTGAACATTCCCTACCATGAAAGCATCATTTACCGGCTTCACGTCCGGGGCTTCACCAAACATAAATCCTCGGGACTTGCCGCAGACGTGCAGGGAACCTTTCAGGGAATCATCGAAAAGATTCCCTATCTCAAGTCGCTGGGAATCAATTGCCTGGAGCTGATGCCTTGCTATGAATTCAATGAAATCATGCTGCCGGAGCGGCATCCCGGCGAGGGCTGTCCGGGAGAAAAGCTGCAGCCCACCGGTGTCATCAATTACTGGGGCTTTACAAGGGATGCCCTGCAGCTGGCACCGAAGGCCTCTTACACCAGTGATCATCAGAATCCCCGGAGTGAGTTTCGGAAGCTGGTGCTGGCTCTGCATCAGAACGGCATAGAGCTGGTGCTGGACTTCTATTTCACCCGGGAGACCCTGCCGGACTACATTACCACCGTCATGCGCTACTGGCGTATCCAGTATCATCTGGACGGCATCCATCTCATCGGCTACGCTCCCTATGATGTGATTGCCCGGGACCCTTACCTTTCCCGCTTTAAGCTCTGGGCAGACAGCTGGGAGGGCTGCGGCGGCCGACATCCCGGAGAGTCCCGTTATCTTGCGGATTATAATGACGGCTTCCAGAACGATATGCGTCGGGTTCTGAAGGGCGATGAGAGCATGCTTAGTACACTGATGGACCGCATCCGGCGGAATCCGGCGGACCATGCGGAGATTCAATACATGGCTAATGTCTCCGGCATGACGCTGCGGGACATGCTCTGCTATGACCGGAAGCACAACGAAGCGAACCATGAGCAGAACCGTGACGGAACGGACCAGAACTATTCCTGGAACTGCGGTGAGGAAGGCGAAAGCCGGCGGAAATCGGTACGGCTTCTCCGTCGGAAGATGTTCCGGAACGCGGTGCTTCTGCTGCTTCTGTCCCAGGGCACACCGCTGATTTCTGCGGGAGATGAGTTTGGCGCCACCAGGAAGGGAAACAACAATGCCTACTGTCTGGACAATGAGATCAATTGGCTGAACTGGGGACTGGCGGAAAAGAACAAGGACATGCTGGAGTTCTTCCGCCGGATGCTGGCCTTCCGAAAGGCCCATCCCGTGTTTCATCAGCCAAGGGAATGTCGGATGCTGGATTATCAGCACGTCGGCATCCCGGATCTCAGCTTCCATGGGGAAAATGCATGGCGTCCGGAGCTGGAGAGCTACCGACGGCAGCTGGGCATCATGTATGCCGGAGAATATGCCGGGGATGACAGCTTTCTGGTGCTTTGCAATTTCCATTGGGAAAAGCATACATTTGCACTGCCGCACCCGCCGCTCGGAAAATGCTGGGCGAAGATACTGGATACGGCAGAGGATGCGGTCAACGGTATAATGCCGGCGCCCGTCAAGGTGGAGGGTGAGCATCCCATGACAGTGGCGGCCCCCCGGTCCATGGTGGTGCTTCTGGCAGAGCAGGATGAGAGCTATCAGCCGAAAAAAGGGAAACGGAAAAGAAATAAGGCAATACACAAAGAGGAGTCTGGGAGGAAAGAGTTATGACCGACAAGCTGTATGATGTGATGAACTGGGCGGACGTGGAGGAAGTGACCTATGCGGAGTCCACGGAGCCGAAGCGGATCCTGGGACCGCATCTTTTGGAGGAGGGCCTGCTGATCCAGTGCTTTGTGCCCACCGCAAAGGAAATACAGGTCAGCCTGGAGGGAAAGCAGTATCCCATGGAGCTTTGCGATGAAGCAGGCTTTTATGCACTGCTGCTTCCGAAAAAGGCGGCTTGGGAGAAGCAGCTGCCGAAGTACAAGTTCTCCATTACCTATGACAATGACAGTCAGGAGGAAACGGCAGATCCCTATGCGATGCCTACAGTGCTTTCCGAGGAGGATCTGCGGCGCTTTGGAGCCGGTACGCATTATACGGTATACGAGAAGCTGGGCGCACATCCCTGTGTTGTGGATGGTGAGGCCGGCGTTGCCTTCGCAGTCTGGGCTCCCAATGCCCTGCGGGTGTCGGTAGTTGGCGATTTCAACCTCTGGGACGGCCGCCGGCACATGATGCAGCGGCTGGGCGACAGCGGTGTTTTTGAGCTCTTCATTCCGGGTATGGCAGCAGGACAGCTTTACAAGTATGAAATCAAGCGGCATGGCCAGGAGCCCTTCCTGAAGACGGATCCCTACGGCTTTGCCTTTGAGCTGCGGCCGGATACGGCTGCAGTGGTGGCAGACCTCAGCGGCTTTACCTGGACTGATGCGGCATGGCAGGAGAAGAAAAAGGCCGGGCACCAGAAGGAACAGCCCATGTCAGTCTATGAGCTGCATCTGGGCTCCTTCATGCGAAAGCAGCCGCTGATCAATGAGGACGGCAGTGCGGAAAACGGCTCGGAATTCTACAATTACCGGGAGATTGCACCGAAGCTTGCGGAATATGTGAAAAAGGAAGGCTATACGCATGTGGAGCTGATGCCGGTGATGGAGCATCCGCTGGATGAATCCTGGGGCTATCAGGTTTCCGGCTATTATGCACCTACCTCCCGTTACGGCAGTCCGGCAGATTTCCAGTACTTCATGAATTATCTTCATGGGGAGGACATCGGCGTCATACTGGACTGGGTACCGGCGCACTTCCCGCGGGATAGCTGGGGACTCAGCCAGTTTGACGGCACGTCACTTTATGAGAATCCGGATCCGAACCGGGCTTCTCATCCTCACTGGGGCACACTGATTTTCAACTATGCCCGCTACGAGGTCAGCAATTTCCTGATTGCGGATGCCTTCTTCTGGGCAGATGTGTATCATGCCGACGGCATTCGCATGGATGCCGTGGCGTCTATGCTGTATCTCGACTACGGACGGCAGGGGGAGGACGCACCCCGGAACATTTACGGCGGCAATGAGAACCTGGAGGCAGTGGAATTCCTGAAGCATCTGAACAGTCAGTTCCGAAAGCATTTCCCCGGTACACTGCTGATTGCGGAGGAATCTACGGCGTGGCCGCATATCACCGCACCGGTGGAGGAGGATGGACTGGGCTTCGATCTCAAGTGGAACATGGGCTGGATGAACGACTTCCTTTCCTATATGGAGACGGATCCCTTCTTCCGGAAGGGAAGCTACAATCAGCTGACCTTCTCCATGATCTATAATTATTCCGAGGACTTCCAGCTGGTGTTCTCACATGACGAGGTGGTTCACGGCAAGCGGAGTATGCTGGGAAAAATGCCGGGACAGACCTTCGAGGAGAAGGCAGAGAATCTGCGGGCGGCTTATGGCTATTTCTGGACACATCCGGGCAAGAAGCTGCTCTTCATGGGACAGGACTTTGGACAGTATGATGAGTGGTCTGAAGCTCAGGAGATCGAGTGGAATCTGCTGGAGTATCCGGTGCACAAGCAGCTGCAGGAATTTGTACAGGATCTGAATGCAGTATACAAGGCACAGCCGGCTCTCTGGCAGCTGGATTATTATCCGGACGGCTTCGAGTGGATCAACTGCAGCTATTCTGAGCTTTCGCTTCTGGCTTTCATTCGTAAGGGAGAGAAGCCGGAGGATACGCTGCTGATCATCACCAACTTTGATAACATGGAGCATCCGGCATTCCGGGTGGGCGTACCGTTCTGCTGCAATGCAAAGGCAATTCTTTCCTCCGATGATAAGAAGTATGGCGGAAGGGGCGGCGTGCCCCGGCGTCTGCATAAGGCAGAGGCCATCGAATGGGATGATCGGGAATACAGCGTGGCGCTGCCGGTGCCGCCCATGTCCACCACCATTTACCAGCTGACACCGCGGAAGCCTGAGCCGAAGAAGGTGAAGGCCGTGAAGGAAGAGAAGCCGGTGAAAGCAGAGGCAAAGGCTGCGGAGAAGCCGGAGGTAAAGACAGAAGCTGCAGAGACGGTGAAGGAAAAGAAAGCCGGAGGCAGGAAGCAGGCAGCAGGTAAGACAGAGAAGGCTGCCGCAAAAAAGCCGAGAGCCGTGAGAAAAACAGCAAAGGCGAAGACTAAAGAAAATTAAGCAGGAGAGGACAACAATGAAACAGGCAGGAATACTGCTCCCGGTGTTCTCGCTTCCGGGCAAGTACGGAATCGGAACACTGGGACAGGCAGCAAAGGATTTTATTGATTTACTGAGGGAAACCGGAAACACCATCTGGCAGATTTTGCCCATGGGACCCACTGGCTTCGGAGATTCTCCCTACCAGGCCTTCTCTGCATTTGCGGGAAACCCCTATTTTGTGGATCTGGAGACATTGGCACAGGAGGGACTGCTGACGGAGGCGGCTCTTGCGGCGCTGGATTTTGGTACGGATCCGGCGCGGGTGGATTACGGAAAGCTCTATACTGCAAAGCATGCGGCACTGCAGTTGGCCTATGAGAGCTGGAAAACAGCGGGACACACGGCAGAGGAGGCCATTGCGGCGATCCGTCCGGAAACGCTGGACTATTGCGTATTTATGGCAATCAAGAATGCACATCAGGGCGCCAGCTGGAATGTGTGGCCGTCGGCATTGCGGGATGCCGAAAAGAAAGCGGTAGAGGAATTCAAGGCAGAGCATCTCGATGAGATCGGTCGGCAGGCCTTTGTGCAGATGAAGTTTGATGCGCAGTGGAAGGCGCTGCATGACTATGCGAAGGAGCAGGGGATCAGCATCATTGGCGACATCCCCATTTACTGCGCACCGGACAGTGCAGATGCCTGGGCGAACCGAAAGCTCTTTGATTTCGACAAGATGGGCAATCCCAGAAGCATTGCCGGCGTACCGCCTGATTGTTTCTCCGCCACCGGTCAGCTCTGGGGCAATCCGCTGTATGATTGGGAGGCGCATAAAAAGACCGGCTACAGCTGGTGGCTGAAGCGGATGGAATATTGCTTCGACATGTATGATTATGTACGGGTGGATCATTTCCGGGGCTTCGAGGCGTATTATGCGGTGCCCTTCGGGGATGCTACGGCAGAGAACGGCGAGTGGCTGCCGGGACCGGGTATGGCGCTGTTCACCGCGATGAAGAAGCATTTCGGAAAGGATAAGCTGCCGATTATTGCGGAGGATCTGGGCGTAATCACCGATGAGGTGCGGGCGCTGATCGCAGAAACCGGCTTCCCGGGCATGAAGATCCTGCAGTTTGCTTTTGATTCCGGCCCGGATAATGCTTATTTGCCGCATAACTTCACTACGCCGAACTGTATCTGCTACACGGGCACGCATGACAATGATACGCTGCGGCACTGGTTTGACACCTTGCCGGACTGGGAGCGTGACTACATTTACCAGTATACCTCCCGCTCCAACAACGACTGGCGCTACATGCCGGAGCTGCTCATCAAGCGTGCTATGGCAAGCATTGCGGATACTGTCATTATCCCTGCCGGAGACTATCTCGAGGTATCGGAAGAGGGACGGATCAATACCCCCGGCACCAGCGGAAGCAACTGGCAGTGGCGCATGCAGAAGGATGCCTTCTCAGCGCACGAAAGAGAGGTCATGGCGGGCATCAACCGGACCTATGGACGATTCCATCAGGCTGAGCTGCTGAAGGAAGAAGAGGCAAAGGCAGTGACAGATACGGAAGCGGAAAAGAAATAAGCGCAGGATTTTTCGCTGCGCGAGATCAATAAATCTACTATAAAACAAAATTCCCGCCAGTCAAATGACTAACGGGAGAATACACGCTATTCCGCCAGCGGCGGAATT
>CAZJQX010000003.1:49154-61546 GCA_964548305.1 uncultured Lachnospiraceae bacterium | reverse complement strand
TATAAGATCATCACAACCAACGGCAAGACGGAGAAGGTGAAGGATCATTACACCACCTACAAGGGACATACACCGACAAAATATGCGGAAAATGCCACCACAGCAGCTGAGAGCAGCAGTGCGGCAGAAAGCAGTGCGGAATCCACTTCGGCAGCCGAGAGCAGCAAGGCAGCGGAAAGCAGCAGCGCGGCAGAAACGACTGCGGCAAGTACAACAGCAGCTGTGCAGACGCAGTCACCGGTGACGGAGACCACAAGCGGCGATTCGGCGATTTCTCAGGGACCGGTGGCTTCAAACGGCGGTCCGTCCGAGGGGGATGATGTCATCTCCGGCGGTCCGGGTGAGTCCTGATGAAGGCAAAAATATGACTCTGTGAATTCATTGTCAGGAATGATAAAAAAATAACCAACAGACAGGGGCTTTTGCAAGCTCCTGTCTGTTTATTTTTACAAGTGAATGCTTCTGAAATTGGACATAGTACACGATACAAAGTTAGGGATACTTAACTATCTTCGTGCAAAATGATTGTATTTTATTTTGTACCAAATGTTTTTTCTTTGCTTTTTAAAAGGAAAATGCTATACTCATCTATGTGTATGATATCCCATACGGGTTCTCATATAACTAACCGCATCCAATGTGGCTATTCATTTTTTTAGGAGGAATTCTTATGGCAAGAAAAATGAAAACTATGGATGGAAACCAGGCGGCTGCACATGCATCCTATGCATTTTCAGAAGTCGCTGCGATCTTTCCTATCACGCCTTCATCTGTTATGCCCGAGCATGTAGATGAGTGGGCAACAGAAGGAAGAAAGAACATCCTCGGCGAGACCGTACAGGTTACCGAGATGCAGTCTGAGGCTGGTGCTGCCGGTGCAGTACACGGTTCCCTTGCTGCCGGTGCTCTGACAACTACCTTCACTGCTTCTCAGGGTCTTCTGCTGATGATCCCGGACCTGTACAAGGTTGCCGGTGAGCAGCTCCCCGGTGTGTTCGATGTATCTGCTCGTGCAGTTGCTTCTCATGCACTTTCCATCTTCGGTGATCACTCTGATGTTATGGCCTGCCGTCAGACCGGTTGTGCTATGCTCTGCGAGTCTTCCGTACAGGAAGTTATGGATCTGACTCCGGTTGCACACCTTTCTGCTCTGAAGGGCAAGGTTCCTTTCATCAACTTCTTCGATGGTTTCAGAACCTCACACGAGATTCAGAAGATCGAGGAGTGGGACTACGAGGATCTGAAGGACATGGTTGACTGGGAGTATGTTGACCAGTTCAGAGCCAACGCACTGAATCCGAACCATCCTGTTGAGAGAGGTTCTGCTCAGAACCCGGATATCTTCTTCCAGGCTCGTGAGGCTTCCAACCCTTACTATGATGCACTTCCGGCAATCGTTCAGGAGTACATGGATAAGGTAAACGCTAAGCTGGGAACAGACTACAAGCTCTTCAACTACTATGGTGCTGCTGATGCTGAGCATGTCATCATTGCCATGGGTTCCGTAAATGATACCATTGAGGAGACCATTGACTACCTCGTAAAGAAAGAGGGCGCTAAGGTCGGCGTTGTTAAGGTTAGACTGTACAGACCGTTCTCCACAGAGGCATTCCTTGCCGCTATCCCGGAGACTGCAAAGGTAATCTCTGTTCTCGACAGAACAAAGGAGCCGGGCTCTATCGGTGAGCCGCTGTACCTGGATGTTGTTGCTGCTCTGCAGGGAAGCAAGTTTGCCGGCTGCACAGTACTTTCCGGACGTTACGGCCTGGGTTCCAAGGATACCACACCGGCACAGATCGTTGCTGTTTACAACAACACTGAGAAGAAGAGATTCACCATCGGCATCAACGATGATGTAACCTATCTGTCACTGCCGGTTGGCGCTCCGCTGGTTACCACACCGGAAGGAACCGTTAACTGTAAGTTCTGGGGTCTCGGTGCCGACGGTACTGTAGGTGCCAACAAGAACTCCATTAAGATCATCGGTGACAACACTGACATGTACGCTCAGGCTTACTTTGATTATGACTCCAAGAAGTCCGGCGGTGTAACCATGTCTCACCTGCGTTTCGGTAAGAAGCCGATTAAGTCTACATACCTGATCCACAGAGCAAACTTCGTTGCCTGCCATAACCCGGCATATGTAACCAAGTTCAACATGGTACAGGAGCTGGTTGACGGCGGTACATTCCTTCTGAACTGCGCATGGAGCAAGGATGAGGTTGCAAACCACCTTCCCGGTCAGATGAAGAAGTACATGGCTGATCACAAGATCAAGTTCTACATCATCAACGGTGTAAAGATCGGTATTGAGACAGGCATGGGCCCGACACGTATCAACACAATTCTGCAGTCTGCTTTCTTCACACTGACAGGCATTATTCCTCCTGCAGAGGCTAACAAGCTCATGAAGGATGCGGCACAGAAGACCTACGGCCGTAAGGGTGAGGACGTTGTTAAGAAGAACTGGGCAGCTATCGACGCTGGTGCCAACGCTTTCGAAGAGGTTGAGGTTCCGGCTGAGTGGGCTGACTGCGCAGATGAAGGCCTTGAGTTCAAGGATAAGACAGAGGGCAAGAAGGAAGTTCTTGATTTCGTCAACAACATTCAGAATGCCGTTTCCGCACAGGAAGGAAACAACCTGCCGGTATCTGCTTTCAAGCCTTATGTAGACGGTACAACACCTTCAGGAACAGCTGCTTATGAGAAGAGAGGCATTGCCGTAAACGTTCCTGTATGGAACCCGGACAACTGTATCGAGTGTAACTTCTGTTCATATGTATGTCCTCATGGTGCAATCAGACCCTTCGCTTATACTGAGGCTGAGGCTGCTGCAGCACCGGAAGGCAATACCACAAAGGATCTGACCGGTATGCCCGGCTACAAGTTCGGTATCAAGACCTCTGTTCTTGACTGTACCGGATGCGGATCCTGCGCAAATGTATGTCCTGGCAAGAAGGGTGAGAAGGCTCTGACCATGTCCCCGATCGGCGAGAACCTGAACAGACAGCAGTACTTCGACTATGCTGAGAAGCTTCCGGAGAAGACTGATGTTGTGGCTAAGTTCAAGGAGGTTTCTGTTAAGGGATCTCAGTTCAAGAAGCCGCTGTTCGAGTACTCAGGCGCATGCCCGGGCTGTGGTGAGACTCCGTATGCTAAGCTCATCACACAGCTCTTCGGTGAGAGAATGTACATTGCCAATGCAACTGGATGTTCTTCCATCTGGGGTAACTCTTCACCTTCCACACCGTACACAGTAAATGCCAAGGGACAGGGCCCGGCTTGGGACAACTCTCTCTTCGAGGATAACGCTGAGTTCGGTTATGGTATGCTGCTTGCACAGAATGCAATCCGTGACAGACTGAAGAAGCAGGTTGAGAGACTGGCTGAGGCAGATGCATCTGTTAAGGATGTTTGCCAGGAGTATCTGGATACCTTCACAGTTGGTGCAACCAACGGTGTGGCTACAGAGAAGCTGGTAGCTGCTCTGGCTGATAAGACAGACGAGATCTCCAAGGATCTGGTTAAGAATAAGGACTTCCTTGCTAAGAAGAGCCAGTGGATCTTCGGCGGTGACGGATGGGCTTATGATATCGGTTTCGGCGGACTGGATCATGTACTTGCTTCCGGCAAGGACATCAATGTGATGGTTTACGATACTGAGGTTTACTCCAACACAGGCGGACAGTCTTCCAAGTCCACACCGACCGGTGCTGTTGCACAGTTCGCAGCCGGCGGTAAGGAGACCAAGAAGAAGGATCTGGCAGGCATCGCAATGTCCTATGGCTATGTATATGTAGCACATATCGCTATGGGCGCTGACATGCAGCAGACTGTAAAGGCTATCGCTGAGGCTGAGGCATATCCGGGACCGTCCCTGATCATTGCTTATGCACCTTGTATCAACCACGGCATCAAGAAGGGCATGGCTAAGGCTATGACCGAGGAGAAGCTGGCAGTTGAGTCCGGATACTGGAACAACTTCCGTTTCAACCCGCTGGGCGGAGACAAGAAGTTCACTCTGGATTCCAAGGAGCCGAAGTACGAGGGATATCAGGACTTCCTGAAGGGCGAGGTACGTTACCTGTCACTTGCTCTGAAGAACCCTGAGCGTGCAGCTAAGCTGGATGCAAAGAACGAGGAAGAGGCTAAGGAGAGATACGAGCATCTGAAGAAGCTGCTTGATATGTACAATAAGTAATTATCGTACAGAATATCTTTGAACGCTTTACGGAAGAGAGACGCATTTTGCGTCTCTCTTTTGCTGTCTGCTGGCGTCAGTGTGAACTTAGATTGCCTTCAAAACAATTGCCTAAACAAAAGATCTATGGTAAAACATAGCTGTTGCAGTTAAATGAAATCGGAGAAAAAGATGAGAAAAGTGATCGTAGCAGTGGTGGGCCGTCCCAATGTAGGCAAGTCCACACTTTTTAACCTGATTGCAGGAAAGCAGATCTCCATTGTGAAGGATACCCCGGGTGTTACTCGTGACCGTATCTATGCAGAGGGAGAGTGGCTGAACAATAAATTTACGCTGGTGGACACGGGCGGTATCGAGCCGGAGTCGGGAGACATTATCCTGCAGCAGATGCGTTCCCAGGCGGAGCTCGCCATTAATACAGCGGATGTTATCATTTTCGTGACGGACGTGCGTACCGGTGTGGTGGATGCGGACTATGAGGTGGCGGATATGCTGCGGAAGTCCGGTAAGCCTGTGGTGCTCTGCGTGAACAAGGTAGATAACTTCCAGAAGTTCGGCAATGACATTTACGAGTTCTATAATCTGGGACTCGGAGATCCATTCGGCGTTTCTTCTGTGAACCAGATGGGTATCGGCGACCTGCTGGATGAGGTGGTAAAGCATTTCCCTAAGGAACTGGCAGAGGCTTCCGACAATGATTATGTGAAGATTGCCCTGATCGGTAAGCCGAATGTGGGCAAAAGCTCGGTGATCAACAAGCTACTGGGCCAGAATCGTGTCATTGTTTCCGATGTAGCTGGCACCACCAGAGATGCCATTGATACAGAACTCGTGCACAATGGCGAGCACTTTATTTTTATTGATACGGCAGGCATTCGCCGAAAGGGAAAAATCACGGATGACATTGAGCGGTATTCCGTTATTCGGACTGTTGCGGCTGTGGACCGCGCCGACATTTGCCTGGTATTGATTGATGCCACGCAGGGTGTGACAGACGGCGATGCGAGAATCGCCGGTATCGCGCATGAGTCCGGCAAGGGCGTCATCATCTGTGTGAACAAGTGGGATGCCATTGAAAAGAATGATAAGACCATGCAGGAGTTCACGCAGAAGCTGAAGGAGAAGTTCGCTTATATGGACTATGCGGAGTTCCTCTTCATTTCGGCGGAGACAGGACAGCGCCTGAACAAGATTTTCGATCTGGTGGATCTGGTGCGTCAGAATCAGACACTGCGCATTAAGACCGGTGTGCTGAATGAAATTATGACCCGTGCGACGGCCATGAAGCAGCCGCCTTCCGACAAGGGCAAGCGCCTGAAGCTGTTCTATATGACGCAGATCGGTGTGGAGCCGCCTACATTCGTGATCTTTGTCAATGACCGGGAGCTGATGCATTTCTCCTATACCAGATACATTGAAAATCAGGTGCGGGAGGCCTTTGGCTTTGTGGGCACACCACTTCGCTTCATCATTCGTGAGAGAGGCGAGGAAAAGATATGAGCATTCAGCAGATCGTGATTGCCCTGATCGTGGGCTATCTTTTCGGCAACATTCCGAATGGCTATCTTTATGCCCGATCCCAGGGTGTGGATATTTTTAAGGTGGGCTCCGGCAATCCCGGAAGCACCAATGTGACACGGGCGCTGGGAAAGAAGGCCGGCTTTACCGTGCTCCTGATGGACATTGCCAAGACTGTGGTTCCGGTGCTTCTGCTGCATCTTCTGTGGAAGCCGGGACAGGATATGACCACTCTGCTGGTGATGTATACCGGCTTTGGCGCTATCCTCGGACATACCTTTACTTTCCTGCCGCATCTTCGGGGCGGCAAGGGCGTGGCCTGCACCGGTGCGCTGATCATTATGTTTGATTGGCGGGTGGCGATCGTATTGCTGCTCCTGCTGATTCTGATTGTCCTGATGACCGGCTATGTCAGTCTTGGCTCCATGATCGGAGAGAGCTGTTTCTTTCTGCTGATCCTTCTGTTCGGCAGAAGCGGTTATCTGCCGGTGACGGAGAGCAGCTACCTGACATGCTGTGTGCTGTCCTTTTTGATGGCACTTCTCTGCATTTACCAGCATAGAAGCAACATTCAGCGGCTGATGAACGGAACAGAAAATAAGTTCACTAAAAAGAAGTAACAGGCAGGCTTAGGCCTGCCTTTCTTGAAAGAAGGAGAAATATATGAAGGCTGGAATCATTGGTGCGGGTACCTGGGGAACCGCACTGGCAATTATTCTGAACCGGAACGGACACGAGGTTTGCATCTGGTCAAAATTTGAAGAGGAGCTGACGGCTCTGCGGACTACGCATCATCATAAAAATCTGCCGGGAGCCGAGCTGCCGGACAATATGCAGTACTCAAGTGATCTGCAGAAGGTGGTGCAGGAAAATGAGCTGCTGGTAATGGCTGTTCCTTCTATATATATTAGGAGCACAGCCGAGGAAATGAAGCCCTATGTGCGGGAGGGGCAGATCCTGGTTTCTGTGGCAAAGGGTATTGAGGAAGGTACCATGATGACCATGACAGACATTTTGGAGCAGGTACTTCCCCAGGCGGATGTTGCGGTACTGTCCGGTCCGTCCCATGCGGAGGAGGTTTCCCGGCTGATTCCCACTACCATCGTGACCTCGGCCCATTCCGAATCAACGGCAAAAAAAATCCAGGATGCCTTTATGCAGCCCAGCTTCCGTGTATATATCAATGCGGATATGAAGGGCATTGAGATCGGTGCGGCACTGAAAAATGTCATCGCGCTGGCAGCGGGCACTGCCGATGGTTTGGGCTACGGCGACAATACGAAGGCGGCGCTCATTACACGGGGCATCGCGGAGA
This sequence comes from uncultured Lachnospiraceae bacterium, assembly GCA_964548305.1. Taxonomy (GTDB): domain Bacteria; phylum Bacillota; class Clostridia; order Lachnospirales; family Lachnospiraceae; genus Oribacterium. Next base: position 54,512 of record CAZJQX010000003.1, on the reverse strand, counting down.
TCGCACGGCTTGGGGTGAAAATGGGCTGCAAGCCGGAAACCTTCGGCGGACTTTCCGGTATCGGCGATCTGATCGTGACCTGCGCCTCCATGCATTCCCGGAACCGCCGTGCCGGTATTCTCATCGGCGAGGGAAAGAGCTATCAGGAAGCCATGCAGGAGGTGGGGCAGATTGTGGAGGGCGTCTATGCCGCCAAGGCCGGTCTGGAGCTTGCCCGGAAGTATGAGGTTTCCATGCCTATCGTGGAGCAGGTTAATGCTGTTCTTTTCGAAAACAAGTCGCCGCGGGAGGCTGTGAACGAGCTGATGCTGCGGGATAAGCGGGCGGAGAGTAGCGGCGTGGCGTTTACGGAAGCCTGAGTGCTGTAAAGACAATGCTCTGAATGTGCCATAACTTGGCATGGACAGCAGATATAACAAGTGGGCATATCGAAAATGCAAACTGTTTTGAAATGTTATCAAATACATTGACAATAACGTTTTTACTGCCCTATAATATGGAACAGTTTCGGGATGGCTTATCCCGAAGTTTTAGGAGGAAAATATTATGAAAAAGTTAATCAGCGCAAGCATGGCAGCTGCAATGGTGGTATCTCTTGCAGCCTGCGGTTCATCATCTTCATCCACAAGCACAGCAACCACTGCAGCAGCAGGTGAGACGGCTGCAGCAGGCGAGACAACCGCTGCCGCAGAGGCATCCGAGGAGAAGGACGGAAGCCTTACTTGGAAGATCGGCGGACAGGGACCTCTGACCGGCGGCGCAGCTGTATATGGTACAGCAGTTGTAAACGGTGCAGAGCTGGCCATCAATGAGATCAATGAAGCAGGCGGCATCAACGGCTACCAGGTAGAGTACAAGAAGGCCGATGATGAGCACGATCAGGAGAAGGCTGTTAATGCATTCAACTCCCTGAAGGACTGGGGTATGCAGATGCTGATCGGACCGACAACATCCGCTCCGACCATCGCTGTGGCTTCTGAGGCTGCCAATGACAATCTGTTCATGATCTCTCCGTCAGGCTCTGCTGTAGACTGCACCACTCAGCCGAACGCTTTCCGTGTATGCTTCTCCGATCCGGCACAGGGAACAAAGTCTGCACAGTACATCGGCGAGCACAAGCTGGCTACTAAGGTTGGTATCATTTATGATTCCTCTGATGTTTATTCATCCGGTATTCATGATGCCTTTGTTGAGGAAGCTCCGAACCAGGGTATCGAGGTTGTGGCTGATGAGCAGTTCACAGCAGATTCCAACAAGGACTTCTCCACACAGCTGCAGAAGATGAAGGATGCTGGTGCAGAGCTGGTATTCCTGCCGTTCTATTACACAGAGGCAGCTCTGGTTCTGACACAGGCCAACACCATGGGCTTCCAGCCGACATTCTTCGGCTGCGATGGTATGGATGGTATCCTGAACGTTGAGAACTTTGATACCTCTCTGGCTGAGGGTCTGATGCTTCTCACACCGTTTGCTCCGGATGCCGAGGATGATCTGACCCAGAACTTCGTAAAGAACTACGAGGCTCAGTACGGCGAGACACCGATTCAGTTCGCTGCTGATGCTTACGATGCTGCTTACATCATCAAGGAAGCTGCTGAGAAGGCCGGCATTGATCCGTCTATGTCTGTAGATGAGATCGGTACTGCTATGGAGCAGGCTATGACAGAGATCTCCTATGATGGTCTGACAGGTGAGAGCATGACCTGGGATGAAGGCGGCGATGTGGATAAGACACCGAAGGCCGTTGTGATCCAGGATGGCGCTTACGTATCTGCTGAGTAATCAGAGGGCAATGAAATAAAGTGAGCAAAAAGAGTTGCTTGAAAAAGCAACTCTTTTTCGGCTTTATGACAGCATGTTGTTTTGTTTTGGAAAATATAGGAAGCACGAGGGGTGCAAAGATGATGAGTTTTATTTCATACTTGCTGAGCGGTGTCAGTCTCGGTTCGGTATATGCGATTATCGCGCTGGGCTACACAATGGTATATGGTATTGCCAAGATGCTGAATTTTGCACATGGCGATATTCTGATGGTGGGCGGCTATGCGGCGTTTATTGCTTTTAATAACCTGGGTCTGCCGATCCCTCTTGCTGTACTGGTGTCTGTGGTTGTCTGCACAGTGCTGGGTATGCTGATTGAGCGGGTGGCCTACAAGCCCCTGCGTCAGGCCAACTCTCTGTCGGTTCTCATTACCGCCATTGGTGTTTCCTATCTTCTTCAGAATCTGGCGCTTCTTCTTTTCACGGCAAACCCGAAGAGCTTCAGCTCCTTCGTGCCGCTGGAGCCGCTGCATCTGGCAGACGGTGCCCTGACCATTTCCGGTGAGACCATTGTGACCATCGTTACCTGCATTGTGATTGTGTTGGCACTGCTGGCTTTCATCAACAAGACTAAGATGGGACAGGCCATGCTGGCTGTTTCCGAGGATAAGGGCGCTGCTACGCTGATGGGTGTAAATGTCAACAGCACCATTGCATTGACATTCGCTATCGGTTCGGCTCTCGCTGCCATTGCCGGTGTGCTGCTTTGCTCGGCGTATCCGACATTGACCCCGACAACGGGCGCTATGCCCGGTATCAAGGCCTTCGTGGCAGCCGTGCTTGGCGGCATCGGTTCTATTCCGGGGGCTTTTATCGGCGGCATCATTCTGGGCGTGCTGGAGAATCTTTCGAAGGCCTATATTTCTTCCAAGCTTTCGGATGCCATCGTGTTCTCGGTTCTGATCATTGTTCTGCTGGTGAAGCCGACAGGCATTCTTGGCAAGAAGATCATGGAGAAAGTGTGAGACCTTATGAGTAAAGCAAAAAAAGATATGAATATGTCATCGGCCAAGGCCAGAGAGCTTCGCTCCAATGCCATTACCTTCGGTATGGTGATTCTTGCCTATGTGATTGTGGAGGTTTTGCTGCAGACAGGACATGTGAATTCCCTGATGAAGGGACTTTTGGTGCCGCTCTGCACATATTCCATTATGGCAGTCAGCCTGAATCTGGTGGTGGGTATTTCCGGAGAGCTTTCCCTCGGCCATGCCGGCTTTATGTGTGTCGGTGCTTTTTCCTCGGCAACCTGGTCCATGCTGATGAAGGGCAGCGACATGCCGGAGCTTCTGAGCTTTGTCATTGCCATCCTCATCGGTGCGGTAACGGCTGCGATTTTCGGCTTCTTGATCGGTATTCCGGTGCTTCGTCTGAAGGGTGACTATCTGGCTATCGTAACACTGGCCTTCGGTGAAATTATCAAGAACATCATCAACGCTTTGTACTTCGGCGTGGATTCCAACGGACCGCACTTTTCGCTGAAGGATAGCACAGCTCTCGGCATGGAGAAGAGCGGACAGATCATCATCAAGGGTGCGCAGGGCATCACCGGTGCACCGAAGCAGTCTACCTTTACCATAGGCGTAGTGATTCTGCTGATTTCCCTGTTCATTGTCCTTAATCTGATGCACTCCAGAACAGGACGTGCCATCATGGCCATCCGTGACAACCGCATTGCGGCTGAGTCCATCGGACTGAATCCCACACGATTTAAGCTTCTGGCCTTCACCATTTCTGCTGCAATTGCCGGTGTCGGCGGCGTGCTCTATGCGCACAACCTGAGCTCTTTGCAGGCCCTGCCGAAGAACTTCGGCTACAATCAGTCCATCATGATTCTCGTGTTCGTGGTACTGGGCGGTATCGGAAACATGCGCGGTTCTGTGATTGCGGCGGTGGTGCTGACGCTTCTGCCGGAAATGCTTCGTTCTCTGAACGATTATCGTATGCTGATTTATGCGATCTTCCTGATCCTGATGATGCTGTTTACCTCTGCTCCGAGCTGGATTCAGATGCGTGAGCGGATTCTGCTGCGTTTCCGAAAGGAGCAGAAGAAGGACGGAAAGGAGCAGAACTGATATGGCAATCTTGGATGTAAATACTCTCGGCATCAACTTCGGCGGTCTGAAGGCCGTGGACAACTTCAACGTACAGATTGAAAAGAATGAGCTGTACGGACTGATCGGCCCCAACGGTGCCGGCAAAACCACGGTATTCAATCTTCTTACCGGTGTGTACAAGCCGACTACCGGAAAGATTATTCTGGATAATGATGACATCACCGGACTTCCCTGTGTGGAGATCAACAAGCGCGGCATTGCGAGAACCTTCCAGAACATTCGCCTCTTTGGACAGCTGTCTGTGCTGGACAATGTAAAGGCCGGCCTTCATAATCATCATTGCTATTCCACTCTGGACGGCATTCTGCGGACACCGAAGTTCCGTAAGGTGGAACGGGAAATGGACGAGCGGGCCATGGAGCTTCTGAAGGTGTTCGGTCTGGACGTGTTTGCGGATTACAAGGCGTCCAATCTGCCCTACGGCCAGCAGAGAAAGCTGGAGATTGCCCGGGCCTTGGCAACAGATCCGAAGCTCCTGCTTCTGGATGAGCCGGCAGCCGGCATGAACCCCAATGAGACGGAAGAGCTCATGAATACCATCCGTTTTGTGCGGGATCACTTCGATATGACCATTCTGCTGATCGAGCATGATATGAAGCTGGTATCCGGTATCTGTGATCGGCTGACGGTACTGAATTTCGGTCAGGTACTGAAGCAGGGGCCTACGGCAGAGGTGCTGCATGACCCTGAGGTCATTAAGGCATATCTCGGCGATTAAGGAGGAAGAGATGAGTACAATTTTGGATGTACAGGATTTGAATGTATATTACGGCGTCATTCAGGCGCTGAAGGGCATCTCCTTCCATGTGGAAAAGGGCGAGATCGTGACGCTTATCGGTGCGAACGGCGCCGGCAAGACCACCACGCTGCAGACCATCACCGGCCTGATTCCGGCCCGTTCCGGACATGTTTTCTATGACGGCAAGGAAATCACTCATGTGCCGGGACATGCTCTTGTGAAGCAGGGACTTGCTCATGTGCCGGAGGGACGTCGGGTTTTTGCGCAGCTGAGCGTTTACCAGAACCTGATGCTGGGAGCTTTCACCCGCAGCGATAAGGCAGAGATTGAGGAAAGTATTAAGATGGTTTACCATCATTTCCCCAGACTGGAAGAGAGAAAGAACCAGCTGGCAGGAACACTTTCCGGCGGTGAGCAGCAGATGCTGGCCATGGGGCGGGCGCTTATGTCCAAGCCGGAGATGATCGTAATGGACGAGCCGTCCATGGGTCTGTCCCCGATTTATGTAAATGAGATTTTCGACATCATCGATAAGATTCACCAGAGCGGCGTGACGGTACTCCTGGTGGAGCAGAATGCCAATAAGGCGCTGGCTATTGCCGACCGTGCCTATGTGCTGGAAACCGGCAAGATCACTATAGAGGGCAAGGCCCAGGATCTGGCCAACGATCCCAAGGTCAAGGC
>CAZJQX010000003.1:23797-49054 GCA_964548305.1 uncultured Lachnospiraceae bacterium | reverse complement strand
GGCTCAAAAGGTCTGTTCGTACAGAAATGTACGGACGGGCCTTTTTTGTTTATGGTATTTTTGAAAATTTCTGTTATACTTTAACTATAGAAGAAATTTCCACCGAAAAGCGGCAACAAAAAAATCCTGCGCACAGGTGGGAAAGAAAAACCGAAGACATTATCCTCTGCGAACGGGGCGCGGAGAGAACCAGGAGGAAGCTATGAGACTATCATTTATAGGGGCGGATCATGAGGTTACCGGTTCACTGCATCTTTTAGAGGCCTGCGGACTGAATATTGCCATTGACTGCGGCATGGAGCAGGGCAGGGACATGTATCAGAATGCTCCCCTGCCGCTGAAGTATTCGGATCTGGATTATATTTTGCTGACTCATGCACATATTGATCATGCCGGGATGATTCCATATGCTTATAAAAACGGCTTCTGCGGTACTGTACTTTGCACCAATGCCACGGCCTCTCTTGCGGAAATTATGCTGCGGGACAGTGCACACATACAGATGCAGGAGGCGGAGTGGAAGAACCGGAAGGGACAGCGGGCAGGACTTCCGGAGGTTTTCCCACCCTATGATCTGAATGATGCAAACAATGTGCTGGAGCATTTTAAAGGAGTGCCCTATAACCATAAAATTGAGCTTGGAGACGGCGTAGAGGTGTGCTTCATTGATGCCGGCCATCTTCTGGGCTCTGCCTCCATAGAGGTGTATCTGGAGGAAAACGGTGTGAAACGGAAGCTTGTGTTCTCCGGCGATATCGGAAACAGCAACAAGCCGCTGATTCGGGATCCCCAGTACATTAAGGAAGCGGATTATGTGATCATGGAGTCTACCTACGGTGACCGTCATCATGATCTCAGCGTGGACCATTTGCAGGATCTCGTCAACATTACCCAGAGGACGCTGGACCGGGGCGGCAATGTGGTCCTGCCGGCCTTTGCGGTGGGACGTACCCAGGAGCTGCTTTATCTGTATCGGTTTATCAAGGCTGAGAAGCTGATTCATGGACATGATGGCTTCCCGGTCTATGTGGACAGTCCTCTGGCTGTGGAGGCTACCCATGTATTTACGCAGGAGCTGAAGGGCTGCTATGACGACGAGACCCGGGAGCTGGTGGAGAAGGGCATTAACCCCATTGCCTTTAAGGGACTGAATCTGTCCATCACCTCCGAGGAATCCAGGATGATCAATTTTGATGAGACGCCGAAGGTTATCATTTCCGCCTCCGGTATGTGCGATGCGGGCCGGATCCGGCATCACATCAAGCACAATGTATGGCGGCCGGAGAGCACCATTGTGTTTGCCGGTTATCAGGCGGAGGGAACACTGGGAAGACAGCTGCTGGACGGTGCGGAGACGGTGAAGCTCTTCGGTGAGGAATTTGCGGTGAAGGCGGAGATTGCCACCATGCCGGCCATGTCCAGCCATGCGGACCAGAGCGGACTTCTGCAGTGGATCAGCGCTTATGAGAAGCGTCCGGAAAGGGTGTTCCTGGTTCACGGCAATGATTCCTCCATGGAAACGTTGGCAGAGCTGATTCGTCAGAAAAAAGAGTTCAAGGTGGAGTGCCCTTATTCCGGTTCTGTCTTTGATCTCGCAGCCAATGAGTGGATTACTGTGGCAGAGCCGATACCTTTCGTGAAGGCGGAGGCGAGAGCTGATGCAGCCGGATCCGGTGCAGCAGAGCAGAGCATTGCCGGACGCCGGAGATCCTCGGATTCTGCTTACGAACGCCTGCTGGCGGCTTACAACAAGCTGCTGAGCGCTGTGAAGGCCAACTACGGCGGTGCCAACAAGGATCTGGCGAAATTTACCAGTCAGCTCCAAAATCTCTATGATAAGTGGATGCGCTGAGCATTCGGGGATTGCGAAACGCGGACAGCTATGCTATATTTCAAAGGTTAAAGCGCATATTCCAATACAATAACAAGGGAGATTTTTGAGATGCAGAAATATGGTGTCAATGAGCTGAGAAGAATGTTCCTGGATTTCTTTGAGGAAAAGGGACATCTGAAGATGAAGAGCTTTTCGCTGGTTCCTCACAATGACAACAGCTTGCTTCTGATCAATTCCGGTATGGCTCCGCTGAAGCCCTACTTTACGGGACAGGAGATTCCGCCCAGACGGCGTGTAACCACCTGCCAGAAGTGTATTCGAACCGGCGACATCGAAAACATCGGAAAGACCGCTCGTCACGGCACCTTCTTCGAGATGCTTGGCAACTTTTCCTTCGGTGATTATTTCAAGAGCGAGGCCATTCACTTTGCCTGGGAGTTTCTGACAGAACGTGTCGGCATTCCGGCAGACCGCCTCTATCCTTCTATTTATCTGGATGATGAGGATGCCTTCAAGGTATGGCACGAGGAGATCGGTATTCCGGCAGACCGCATTTACCGTTTCGGCAAGGAGGACAATTTCTGGGAGCACGGTGCAGGTCCCTGCGGCCCCTGTTCCGAGATTTATTATGACCGCGGCGAGAAGTGGGGCAATGGTCCTGAGGACGTCATGGGCGGCGAGGGCGATCGTTTCATGGAGGTATGGAACGTCGTATTCTCACAGTTCAACAATGACGGCAAGGGCAACTATACCGACCTGATCCAGAAGAATATCGATACCGGTATGGGTCTGGAGAGACTGGCTGTGGTATGTCAGGATGTGGCTTCCCTCTTTGATGTGGATACCAACCGCGCCCTGATGGATGAGGTAGGTGCTCTGGCTCACTGCCGTTATGAGGAGGATGACAAGAAGGATGTATCTCTTCGTATCATTGCAGATCATGTGAAGAGCTGTACATTCATGGCGAGCGACGGCATTATGCCTTCTAATGAAGGAAGAGGCTATGTATTCCGCCGTCTCCTGCGCCGTGCGGCCCGTCACGGACGTATCCTCGGCATTGAGGGCAAGTTCATGACTAAGCTTTCCCAGGTGGTGATTGACCTGTCCAAGGACGGCTATCCCGAGCTGGAGGAGAAGAAGGCCATGATCCTTCGTGTCATCGACCAGGAGGAGGAACGCTTCGCCAAGACCATCGATAAGGGGCTTGAGATTCTGGCTGAGCTGGAGAAGACCATGGAGGAGAAGGGGGCAACAGAGCTGTCCGGTGAGGACGCTTTCCGCCTCTATGATACCTATGGCTTCCCCATTGATCTTACCAAGGAAATTCTGGAGGATAAGAACCTCACAGTCGATGAGGAGGGCTTCCAGAAGGCCATGCAGGTGCAGAGAGAGACTGCCCGGAAGGCCAGAAAGACCACCAATTACATGGGCCGTGACGACATTTACCAGAAACTGGATGCAGAGCTCAGCTCCAAGTTCATCGGCTATGATCAGCTGACGGCAGAGTCTAAGCTGACCGCACTGGTGCGTCTTGCCCAGGATGAGGAAAGCGAGGACGAGATTGTTGATGCGGTGACCGACGGTGAGAAGGCATGCCTGATCGCAGAGGAGACTCCTTTCTACGGCACCATGGGCGGCCAGGTCGGCGACAGCGGTGTGATCCGTACCGCCAACGGCAGCTTCCGTGTAGATGAGACCATTCATCTTCAGGGCGGCAAGCTGGGCCATGTAGGTGTGGTAACCTCCGGCATGTTCCAGAACGGTGATGCCGTTACACTGGAGGTGGATGGCCACAGAAGAGCACTGATCGCGCGCAACCATACCGCAACGCACCTTCTGCAGAAGGCACTGCGTCTGGTACTGGGTGAGCATGTGGAGCAGGCTGGTGCTTATTATGATGAGCAGCGTCTTCGTTTCGACTTTACGCACTTCCAGGCCATGACAGCAGAGGAGCTGGAGAAGACCGAGGCTTTGATCAATGCAGAAATCGCTAAGTCCATTCCGGTCATCACCGAGGTGATGAGCCTGGAGGAGGCCAAGAAGACCGGTGCCATGGCACTCTTCGGAGAGAAGTACGGAGATTCCGTTCGCGTTGTGGAAATCGGTGATTTTTCCAAGGAGCTTTGCGGCGGTACGCACGTAGGCAACACCGCTGAGATCCAGTTCGTGAAGATCATTTCCGAGCAGGGCGTGGCAGCAGGTGTCCGCAGAATCGAGGCGCTGAGCTCTGAGGGACTGATGGCGCACTTCGCAGAGGAGGAAAAGCTTCTGAAGGGAGCGGCACAGCTTCTGAAGACCGACGGAACGCATCTGGCAGACCGCATCACAGCACTGGAGAAGGAAATGAAGGAGCTTCGTGCGGAGAACGAGAGCCTGAAGGCAAAGCTTGCCAACCAGTCTATGGGTGAGGTAAAGGCCGAAGAGGTTAACGGTATCCAGGTGGTGCTGCAGGAGCTTTCGTCTGTGGATATGAACGGTCTCCGCAGTCTGGGTGATCAGCTGAAGGAGAAGTTCGGCGATGCCTATATCGTGCTGGCTTCTGCTGTGGACGGCAAGCCGTGCATCATGGCAACCGCGACGGATGCAGCCATCAAGAAGGGCGCTCATGCCGGAAATCTGATCAAGGCCATTGCACCGATCGTTGGCGGCGGCGGAGGCGGACGTCCGAATATGGCACAGGCCGGTGGCAAGGACGCATCCAAGCTGTCCGAGGCTCTCGGCAAGGCAGCAGAGCTGGTTCGCCAGCAGCTGGGCTAAGTTTAAAAAACTTCAAAAACCATTTGACAAATTTCAAACCATCGCTATAATAGATACTAGTTTGCACCCGGAGGGAGGTTTGGGTTTCAGCATGTCTAATGTAATCGTTAAAGAGAACGAGTCCCTGGACAGCGCTTTACGCAGATTCAAGAGAAACTGTGCTAAGGCTGGCATCCAGCAGGAAATTCGTAAGAGAGAGCATTACGAGAAGCCGTCCGTAAGACGTAAGAAAAAGTCTGAGGCAGCAAGAAAGCGTAAGTTCAACTAATTCATAGCAAATTAAGTAGCCCTGATTCAGTGATGAATTGGGGCTTTCTTAGTCTCTGCCTATGTGCAGAGCAAGGAGGAATATGGCAGCGAGCGAGCAAATCATGGATATCCCTATTGAGCATGAGAGAAATGTCATGGGACAGATGGACAGCTTTTTGAAGAAAATTGAACGGGCTTTTCATGTGACGGTCATTGACAGAGACGGCGTCATGAAGATTCTCGGCGAGGAACGGGACTGCGAAAAAGCAAAAACCGTATTCGAAAATCTGATCCGCCTGTCTATGCGGGGCAATGTCATCACCGAGCAGAACGTGGACTATGCCATTTCTCTGACAGTCTCCGAGAAATCCACAGAAGGCATTGTCGAAATCGACAAGGACATTCTGGCACGGACGGCATTGGGCAAGCCCGTTAAGCCGAAAACGCTGGGTCAGAAGGATTATGTGGACAAGATCCGCAGCAATATGATCACCTTCGGCATCGGCCCGGCCGGTACCGGCAAGACCTATCTGGCGATGGCCATGGCCATTACGGCCTTCCGGGAGCAGGAGGTTTCCCGCATTATCCTGACGAGACCTGCCATCGAAGCGGGGGAGAAGCTGGGCTTCCTGCCCGGCGATCTCCAGTCCAAGGTGGATCCGTATCTGCGTCCCCTCTACGATGCGCTGTATCAGATCATGGGTGCAGAGCAGTACCTGGCCAATTCGGAAAAGGGACTGATTGAGGTGGCGCCCCTGGCTTATATGCGCGGCCGTACGCTGGACAACGCCTACATTATCCTGGACGAGGCACAGAATACCACACCGGCGCAGATGAAGATGTTTCTGACCCGTATCGGCTTCGGCTCCAAGGTGGTCGTGACCGGAGATCTGACGCAGAAGGATCTGGAGGAAGGCAAGAAGTCCGGTCTGGAGGATGCGCTGCGGGTACTGAAGAATGTGGAGGGCATCGCCTTTGCGGAGCTCAGCAGTGCGGACGTGGTGCGGCATCCTTTGGTGCAGCGTATTGTCAATGCTTATGAGCGGGATGAGAAGAAGCGTGAGGCAAGAAAAAGCTCGCCGAAGGCCTACGGCATGAAGCGCGCTGAGGAGCGGAAATAAGCGGGGCAGAGAGGGAATAGCATGACGGTTAACATTGATTTTGAGACGGAAAAGCGGCTGCAGCTTGACTGGGAGAGGATCATCCGGGACATTGTGGAGGCAGCCATTGATTACGAAAACTGTCCTTATGAATGTGAGGTCAGTGTGCTGATCACGGACAATGCGGGCATTCAGGAGATCAACCGGGATATGCGGCAGATTGATGCGCCCACGGACGTGCTGTCTTTTCCCATGGCGGAGTATGACGCGCCGGCGGATTTTGATGCGTTGGATGAGGAAGATCCCTCTCTTTTTGACCCGGATACGGGCGAGCTACTGCTGGGAGACATTGTGCTGAACCAGGACCGCATCGAAAGCCAGGCTCGGGAATATGGCCATGAGGAAAAGCGTGAGTTGGCTTTTCTGGTGGCACATTCCATGCTGCATCTCTTCGGCTATGATCACATGGAGGATGGTGAGCGTCTGGAAATGGAGAAGCGGCAGGAGGAGATTCTGACGGGAAAGGGATACAGAAGATGAGCACAGCAGGAAGACATCCCGTCCGGAGAGGACAGAGAGTCCGTGTGAGGGAGACGGAGGCAGAGCAGAAGGCTTCCAACCGAAAAAAGAATTTTGTGGTGCAGGGTTCCCTGCTGGCGATAGCGGGTATTCTGGTGCGAATCATCGGCATGGTATACCGTGTGCCTCTGACGGCCATCATCGGAGCAGAGGGCAACGGCTACTATACCAGTGCCTTCAGCATTTACTCTCTGCTGCTGATTCTCTCCAGCTATTCCATGCCCACAGCCATTTCCCGCATTGTGTCCGGAAATCTGGCGAAGGGCAGATACCGGAATACGGAGCGGGTGTTGCGGGCGGCCTTTGTCTATGCCACAGGCATCGGTGCTGTCATGTTTTCGGTCCTCTGGTTCGGCGGCAGCGCCATAGCGGATCTTCTGCAGAAGCCCTATTGTGCCTTTGCCCTGAAGGCTCTGGCGCCGACGGTGTGGATCATGGCTTATCTCGGTATCCTCAGGGGCTATTTTCAGGGCACCGGCGATATGGTGCCCACGGCCATTTCCCAGATTCTGGAGCAGGTGCTGAATGCGGTGATTTCCGTATTGGCGGCCTATATCCTTTTTCATAAGGGAGAGACCGCGAATCTGCTGTATTCGGATACTGAGTATACCTATGCCTTCGGTGCGGCAGGCGGCTGCATCGGTACCGGTGCAGGTGCGCTGACAGCACTTCTTTTCTTTATTATGCTGTACCTTTCGCACCGGCCGCAGCTTCGGCGTCATGTGCGCCGGGACGAGAGCGGTGTGGATGACTATCGCAAAATCGGCATGGTTCTGGCGCTGACCATGGTGCCGATCCTGATTTCCAGTACGGTATACAACATTTCCTCGGTAATTGACGATTATCTTTTCGGAAATGTACAGGCCTATCTCGGCAGAGCGAAGAATATCGTTACCGAGTGGGGCATTTTCGGAGAGTACCATATTCTTTTCAACATACCGGTGGCGCTGGCCAACGCGCTGTCCTCTTCCTTGATTCCCAGTCTGACCCGGGCAGTGGAGGAGAAGAACCGGCGGGATACGGTGTCCCGGGTGCGCTACAGCATTCGCTTTACGATGCTGATTGCCATTCCGGCTACCATCGGCCTCTGCGTACTGGCGGAGCCGGTGAGCCGTATGCTCTTCCCCGGAAAAAATGTGGTGTTGCTCATTAACCTGACAAGGGTTGGCGCACTGGCAGTGGTGTTCTATTCTCTGTCTACCATTTCCAATGCTATCCTGCAGGGACTCGGTCATCTGAATGTGCCGCTGAAGAATGCGGTGATTGCCCTGATTCTGCATGTGCTTGCACTTCTTGGCATGATGTTTGCGGGTCTCGGTATCTATGCCGTGGTGCTTTCCAATATTCTCTTTGCACTGGTGATGTGCATTTTGAACCAGCGTGCCATTCGGCGTCATGCGCGCTGCCGCATTGAACTCGGCAAGGTTTTCGGCCTGCCGACCTTTGCGGGTCTTGTGATGGGTGCGGCGGCCTATGCTGTGTATTTCGGTATTTCCTCGGTGCTGCCGGAATCCATGCGCCTCGGACGGATCGGCTGTGCCGTTTCTGTGCTGCCGGCAGTACTGGCAGCCATTCTGGTATACTTCGGGGTGCTTTTGCTGCTCCACGCCTTCACCAGAGAGGATCTTGACAACATGCCCATGGGCGGCAGACTGAAGCGCTTTGTACGCTGAGGGAAGGAAGACAGATGGAAAAGAGAGAACTTATCGTAGTGGGTGCCGGTGCCGGCGGTCTGATGGCCGCCATTACGGCAGCCCGGCTGGGCGCACAGGTTACGCTTCTTGAGGGAACGGGCCGCTGTGGACGCAAGCTGTCCCAGACCGGAAACGGCAAATGCAATTTCACCAATCTCTCCCTGACCGGAAATGAATACAGAAGTGAGGACATGACGTTTCCCCGGCAGATTATTGATGCTTTTCCGCCGGAGAGCGTCATTTCTTTTTTTGAGAGCATTGGTGTTCTGCCGAAGTACCGGGGCAGCTATGTCTATCCGCTGTCGGATCAGGCAAGCACCGTGACAGAGGCCCTGTACTGGGAGCTGAAGCGCCTGGGGGTGGAGCTCCGGTATGATTGTGCGCTTCAGTCCCTTCAGGCAAATGTCGGCGGTTCCTTCCTGCTGGACACCGCCGGCGGCAGCTTTTCCGCCAAGGCGGTGATTCTCTGCATGGGCTCGAAGGCATTTCCCTTAACCGGCTCTGACGGCAGTGGCTATCGGATTGCGGAATCACTGGGACTCAGGGTAACGCCTCTGGCGCCGGCGCTTTGCGGGCTTCGGGCGAAAAATCCGCGCTTTGCGGAGATGGCAGGTGTACGAACGGAGGCCGGGCTGACATTGACGGTGAACGGCGAAGACAGGTCAGAGGAGTTCGGAGAGCTGCAGCTTACGGAGTACGGTATTTCCGGCATTCCGGTGTTTCAGCTCAGCGGCCGGGCCGGGCAGGCGCTGCTGAAGAAAGACCGGGTGACGGTGCGCATTGACTTTCTGCCGCAGCTGGAAACGAAAAAGCTGAAGGAGCTGCTGCTCGACAGACGGGAGAGCATGGCGGCACTTCCTGCGGAGCGGCTGCTTCTGGGAATTCTGAATGACAAGCTGGCTCTCGCTCTGCTGCGGGAGGCCGGCATTTTGCCGGAGCAGTCGGGAATCAAGGGAAGCGGAAAAGGCAAAAAGCCGGACAGGAAGCAGAAGGAGAAGGAGAAGGGAATTGCCTATTCCGGAAAAAAGATAAGGGAGATATCTAATGAAGCAATGCTGCTGCTTTTGGATCTTCTGAAGGATTATGCAGCGGAAATTGTCAGCTCCCAGCCCTTCGAAACAGCCCAATGCGTTTCCGGCGGCGTGGATACCCGGGAGGTTTATCCGGAAAGCTGCGAATGTCGGAAAATTCCGGGGCTCTATCTTGCCGGGGAGCTTTTGGACGTGGATGGCAGCTGCGGCGGCTACAATCTGCAGTTTGCCTGGAGCAGTGCCTGGCTTGCCGGCCGGGCTGCAGCAAAAAAATATAATTATTGCAATAATTATTGAAAGCTGTGTCCCTTTTGTGTCTTTTTTCGTGCTATACTTCAGGCATCAAAGAAAAAGAGATGTGCAGTACAGAAAGAACTGCATGAAGCATATGGAAGGAGGCAGTTATGCCAAAGGATGGAAATAAGGTAACAGCAGCGGATTTTTTGAAGAATGCAAAGCCGACTTCTTATACCAAGATGGGAGATTTCTTCGCATACGGCGAAGCGGTAAAGAAGGCAAACAGTACGAAGATGCAGGCTTTCTGGGGACAGCTTGAGGCGAACGCCAAGGCCAAGAAGGCGGCTCAGGAAAAGGCGGCCAGAGAAGCAGAGGAAGCACGGAAAGCCAGAGAGCAGGAAGCTGCTTTGGAGGATGACGATGACGACTTGATGTTCAGCGGTTTCGCAGGTGCTGCGGATGAGAGTGAAAAGGCACCGGAGGCGCCGGCGGCCCCGCAGAAGAGTGTTTACCGTGAGGTTCGCGATATTCTGTATACAGAGCAGCAGTATAAGGAGATGGGCGCTCTTGCGAGACGTCTGGCAGATATCCGGACACTGGGACAGATCTTACGGGCCAGCTATGTGGAAGCCAAGCGCGATGCACGGCAGAAGTTCAATAATACAAAGTTCGGCAAGGCAGTCAGCGAAAAGTGCAAGGCACTGAAGAAATACAGCTCGATCGGCATGGATCGTGTGGCCGGTGCCTATAAGGCATTAAAGGGCCTCGTTGTAGACGGCGTGGCGCTTACCTGGAAGGGTATGAAGGCCGGTTATGAGTATGCTGCCGACAGAACCAAGATGGCAAAGGACAGATTCGTCAATTCAGAGGATGTAAAGCAGGCTGTTGATTTCATACAGAGACATAAGAGCTATATGGTCCGGGCCGGCAGAAGCATGGCACATGGCTTCCGAAAGCTTTTCGGCATTCGCGAGCTGACCGAGGCGGAGAAGACGGCTAGAAAGGAAGAAAAGCAGAAGAAGGCAGAGGAGAAGGAAGCCAGAAAGCAGCGGGAAAAGGAAGAGAAGGAAAAGCAGAAGGCAGAAAAGAAGAAGAAAAAGGAGATAGAGAAGAAGCTCAAGGCCTTTGAAAAGGCTATGAAGGCCACGAAGGATCCCTCAATGCTGGAAGAGATGAGCAAGGCATACAACGAGGCCCTGGTCAATGGTCTGGAGACACTGGGTGAGAGATATGACAAGCTGATGAAGCGCATTGACATGAGAGTACAGTCTCAGGTGCAGAAGGACGATATTGATGAGGTCATCCGCCGCAGACTCGATAAGACTTATGACGCCAGAATGAAGAATTTTACGGCGCATTTGAAAAGCGATCCGGACATCAGTAAGAAGCTGAAGTACCGACTGGACGGCAGTCTGTGGAAGAAGCAGTTTGAAGAGGCGAAGAAGCGGGCTGAGGAAGAGAAGAAGCGTAAGAACGGCGGAAAGCAGAAGACTGAAGAGAAGAAGGACCCCACAGTTGCGGATAGCATGGATGCTCTGGCTGCTAAGGTTAAGGCAACGAAGAAGCAGATTGCTGCTGTAAAGAAGGGACAGATCGGCAACGCCTCTGATTATGTGAAGTACTTCCAGGATTTTGAAACTGCTTATGGTAACCTGAAGAAGGAACTCAAGAAGCGTGAAGAGGCGGCCAAGAAGGCTGAGGCGGCTAAGAAGGCGGCAGAAGCTGCTAAGAAGGCAGCCGAGAACGGCGGCGAGCAGAAGGTTGAGGAGAAGAAGGAAGAGGCGAAGACCACAGAGAAGAAGGAGGAAAAGAAGGAGGAGAAGAGCAATTTCCAGAAGGTAACGGAGAAGACGAAGGAAATTGTTAATGACGCCGTAAATGCTGTTGACAATGCATACACCAATGTGAGAAAGGGAGTTGCCATTGCGGATAATGTGGGCACCGTGATGAATGATGTTCAGAAGCTCGTTAGTGGCGAAGGCAATGAGCAGGATGCGGCTGAGGCAGTCAAGAAGTCAACAGATACCCTGAAGAAGGCAGGATCCTTCTTCGGCTGGGATCCCTCCAAGGGCACCGCTTATGCGGATAAGGGTGCTGATACGCTGGCTCTCTTCGGCAAGACCCGTCAGGATCTCACAGAGCGGATGCAGAAGATCAAGGCAGGAAAGGCAGATGCAGAGGATTACCTGGCATTCGAGACCGGCATCACTGCTCTGGCACAGAACTGTCTGACCTATGCCAAGATTGATACTCCTTATATCAGCAGCTTCAATAATGCGCTGAAGGGTATGGTGGAGATCAGCAAGGGCAAGAAGGTGACAGAGAATATCCTGACTGTAGGACAGCAGCTCCTGACCACAGCCAACGAGATTGAAAAGAAGATCACCGGTACAGGCAGTCTGGGAACGCCCATCAGTGTTCTGGGCAGCATGGGAAAGATTGCCGGAAATATGGAAACCTTCATCCAGAAGACAGAGCAGAACCAGCGTCTGATGGGTATGTCCGAGGAAGAGATGGGCAAGAATCTGTCAGACGAAGAGGCAGGTCTTGTAAGCAACGGAAGAGATGATATTGTCGGAAGAAACGACATTAGCCGTTATCAGCTTCTCGGAAGCTCTGTGAAGAAGGCAGCAGAGACTGCTGTCGGCCTCGCGAGCGGCACCATCGGTACACTTTATCTTAAGGCAGCACAGCCGGCCTTCGATGCCCTGCATAAGTACATGACAGAGGCATTGGAGAAGAGTCTGAATAAGTCGCTGATGCGGAAGGATTTATGGAAATCAGAGGACAATTATCGTATCGACCGCGATCTGGGCGGCATGCGGAATGATGAGATCATGCGTATCCTTCGCCGTGAAACCGGCAGCGTCAACGGACAGCATCTGGCAGACAAGATTCGTTTCGATCTGGGCATGCGCCTGATCACCAATGAGAATAAGGACAATGGCTTTGAGGCTCTGGTACAGAATGCCTTCGGCAGAAAGGCCACTGATGAAGAGATCCTGCAGCTGGTGGGCTTCAAGGATTTCAAGGATGCAGAAAGCAGAGTCTACAAGGCAGGTGAGAAGGATGCCAAGCAGAGAACCGACTATGAGAAGCCGGCGAAGGACGTTCTGGCACCGTCTCAGAAGGACAAGAAGAAGGCTGAGGAAGACAAGAAGAAGGAGAAGGCGGTCTATGATGCGCTGGATGCCATCCTGGATCCGGAGGAGGACAATGCTTTGCTTCCCGATGAGGAGAAGACGAACAAGAAGAAGGTTCCTCTCTTCCAGGAAAACAAGAGCAAGAAGATCCCCATCTCCATTGAAGACAACAAGAGCAATGCACCGCAGAAGAAGCACAGCGGCTTAAAGAAGTAAAAGACAGACAGCGGAAACTATGGTATAATCCATAATATATATGAACACGTTTAACAACGAGAAAGGACTAAATATGAGCAAGGTACTGGATATTCTGAGTGAGAGACTGGCAGATGAGGGCGTAGAGATTAAGCTGGGAGAGAGAGACGGCGAGACCACAGTAAACGCCATTCTGGAAGGCATGGGCGAGGATGAGGATGGTGCCATTGTCTGTGAGATCAGCCAGATCGCAGCAGACGATGAGGCCGGCGATACCTATTACAGCTTCTATACGGTGATTGCAGATCATCTGGAGGAGAGCACCCATACAGGAACCATGATGAATCTGAATGACATGAATGCGGAGCTTCTTATCGGTGCTTACGGCATCCTGACAGAGACCGGAACCATCTATCATAAGTATGTATGCAAGGTGGTGACAAAGGATGAGGAACAGGTTGCAGAGCTCCTGTACAGCAACTTTGTAGATGTGGTTGCAAGCGTATACAACGATTATGATCGTGTATTTGAAGGCATTGTAGAGTAAGCAGAGAAGTAAAAATTCCTTGCAAAAATAAAAAGATTGTGCTATTGTGTATGAGTTGCCACAATAGCACAGTTGGTAGTGCATTTGATTCGTAATCAAAAGGTCACCGGTTCGAGTCCGGTTTGTGGCTTTGAAGGTCTGAGGATGACGAGAATTCGTTGTTTTCAGGCCTTTTGTTATCGAAGAGGACAGGATATGGAATGGATAAAAAAACGGAGGCGGGACCTGATTCTTCTCGGAGTGCTTCTGTTGATGTTGGCGGCCGGCGGCATCGTGCTGCTCTGCCGACATTGGCATGAAAATGCCGGGAAGGGCTATACAGTGGTGGTGCGGTCCCTCGATGAGGTGATCCTGGAGGTGCCGCTTTCAGAGAACGGCAGATATCTCATAGAGAACGGCAGTGCGGAAAAGGCGGATGCAGATCTGACACTGGAAAAACTGGGAGATGAGGCGTCACCCTCCAAAAATGAGATCAATATTCTGGAGATTCAGGATAATGAAGTGTGCGTTCTGGAATCCAATTGTCAGAACCAGGTGTGCGTGCAGTCCGGAAGTCTCACGGATGAGTCTCACGATTTTCCGATTGTCTGTCTTCCGCATGGACTGATTGTCACCATAGAGGAGCCGGAAAGGTGATACGAACGAATAGAGAGGAGCGTCTATGTTTTTGGTAGAGAAGGGAAAGGAGCTGCTGCAGCTCATTCGGGCGGTAAATCCCTGGGCACTGCTGTTCTGGACAATTTATGTCTGCGGCGTGCTGGCATTGATCTACGCTTTGATGCAGGTGGTGCACGGCGTGGAAACGAAGGATAAGGCATCCATGCGCCGCGCCATGATCGGCTTTGCCGTGGCGCTGGTGTTGATTATTGTCAAGCTTCTGGCCTATCGTCTCGGCTGGTTCGGACTTTCTTAAGTTTCTTTACGATATTCGGACAGCACTTGCAGGATATTTCCCCATGCTTTATGATAGTATTCAAAGCGTAAAAGATTGGAGAGAATCCCGATATGCGAATGAGCAGAGAAGACGTGACAGCGAAGAAAAAAGCACTGCAGACTGCCCTTACTGCGGCAATGCTTTCTGCCCTTGTGAGCTTTCCGGCCTTGGCCGGGCGGTGGCAGCAGGGAAGCGGAAGGAATAGCGGAAAATGGTGGTACAACAATCAGGACGGAACCTATGCGAAGGACGGCTGGTTCTGGATCGACGGCGATGAGGACGGTATAGCGGAATGCTATTACTTTGACGCCAACGGCTGGCTGGTAACCAAGCAGGCAGTGGAGGGCTATCAGGTGGCTGATGATGGTGCCTGGGTAGATTCCGGTGTGGTGCAGATCAAGAGCGTGGCCGGCAGCACGGATGTATACACCAGCGGTGCCAATGAAATCAGCACCGGTACACTGGAGCTGGGATCGGATCTGGATCTGGGAACCGAAATTGATTTTGATGATCCCACAGAGAGCAGCAGCTCTTCATCCGGGAAGACGTCATCCGGGAAAACGGAAAGCAGCAGTACGTCCGCCTCGAGCAGCAGTTCGAGCAAGGACGGCAGTGATGTGATTTCCGTAGGCAGCGGTCCGGAGAGCAGCAGTACGTCCACCTCAAGCAGCAGCGGCAGCAGTTCTGGAACGAGCAGCAAGAAGGTCACTGTAGAGGCCTTTACCGGCGAAGTGGGCAAGAGTGCTTCTGATTTGCCGAAGTCGGATGCCACGGAGCTTGTGCAGTACGCAAGATCTTTTATCGGCGTTTTGCCTTACGTGACGGCAGGTACCTCACTGGTAAGCGGTGCGGACTGCTCCGGCTTTACACAGCAGATTTTCCGTCACTTCGGCATCACGATTCCTCGTGATTCCCGTTCGCAGTATGCGGCGTCCACCAAGGTTTCGGCCTCTGAACTGCAGCCGGGAGATCTGATCTTCTACGGATCGTCACCGTCCACCATTTACCATGTGGGTATCTACAGCGGAAATGGTACCATTATCCACTGTACAAGGACAGGCGACTATGTGCGTGAGCATAATGTCTTCTATGCGACACCTTACGGCTACGGAAGATATACCAAATAAACCAGATAACATATATAACTGAGAATCATAGCGCAGCGGGAAAAAGATGCACAATTCCCTCTGCGCTATATTTTTATGTTATGAAAACTTGTACAAATATTAAATTTTTATAAACACATTCCTTGACAAGTGAAGCCGACGGGACTACGATACGGGGAACAAAAAAGGAGGCAAATTATGAATACACTTGTCATTGTGTTGATTGCTGCCGTCTGTCTGGGCGGCGCTTATCTTGTCTATGGCCGCTGGCTTGCCAATAAGTGGGGCATTGATCCCAAGGCAGAGACGCCGGCGGTACGCTTTAACAACGGAAAGGATTATTCCCCGGCAGACGGCATGACCGTGTTTAGCCATCAGTTTTCGTCCATTGCCGGTGCAGGCCCCGTGACCGGTGCCATCCAGGCCGCAGCCTTCGGCTGGCTGCCGGTGCTGCTCTGGATCCTGCTGGGCGGCATTTTCTTCGGCGCGGTAACCGACTTCGGCGCACTCTACGCCAGTGTGAAGAATGACGGCAAGTCCATGGGTATGCTGATTGAAAAGTATATCGGCAAGCTGGGCAGAAAGCTTTTTCTTCTGTTCTGCTGGCTGTTCTGTTTATTGGTTATTGCCGCTTTTGTGGATATGGTAGACGGAACCTTTAATGCCTATACGGTGACGGATGGCGTGACACAGCTGTCCGAGGCAGCTGCCACAAACGGCGCAGCCGGCACCATTTCCATCCTCTTCATGGGCTTTGCTGTGGTGTTCGGACTTCTGCAGAAGAAATTCCATTTTACCGGCTGGAAGGAAACGGCCATCGGCCTTTGCTTCACTGTACTGTCACTGGCGCTGGGCATGACGGCACCGATTCTGCTTGGCAAGGGAACCTGGGCAGCTATTGTCTTTGTTTATATCTTCTTTGCGGCAATTCTTCCGATCTGGATTTTGAAGCAGCCGCGGGATCTGATGACAACCTATATGTTCATCGGCATGATCGCCGGTGCGGCGCTGGGACTTCTGGTGGCGCATCCGACCATGAATCTGCCGGTATTTACCGGCTTCAGCAATGAGAAGCTGGGAACAATGTTCCCGATCCTCTTTGTCACTGTTGCCTGCGGTGCGGTTTCCGGCTTCCATTCTCTGGTATCCTCCGGAACCTCCTCCAAGACGGTTTCCAATGAGAGAGATATGCTGAAGGTAGGATATGGCGCTATGGTGCTGGAAAGTCTTCTGGCTGTGTTGGCACTTTGCGTGGCCGGTGCTTCGGCAGCGGCTGATGGCACACCGGCTGCGGGTACACCGTTCCAGGTGTTCTCGAGAGGCGTGGCAGGTTTCTTTGAAATGTTTGGCGTACCCGTCTATGTGGCACAGTGCTTCATGACCATGTGCGTGTCTGCATTGGCATTGACCACGCTGGATGCTGTATCCAGAATCGCACGGATCAGCTTCCAGGAGCTTTTCAGTGTGGATGACATGGCACATGCGGAGGGCTGGAGAAAGCTGCTCTGCAATCCCTATTTCTCAACGATCCTGACATTGTTCCTTTCCTATCTGCTGACAAGAGTGGGTTACTCCAACATCTGGCCGCTGTTTGGTTCGGCCAACCAGCTGCTGTCGGCACTGGTGCTGGTTACATTGTGTGTGTTCATGAAGGTGACGGGACGCAGCAATAAAATGCTTTTCCCGCCGATGATCATTATGGTCTGTGTTACCGGTACGGCATTGGTGCAGAGAGTGATTGCTCTTTTTTCTGCTTTTCAGGGCGGCACCGGCACCATCATGGTAGAGGGGCTGCAGCTTGTGCTTGCCATCCTGCTGCTGACACTCGGCGCCACCATTGTGATCAATTCTCTGCGGGCTTATGCGAAGGCAGAGCGTCTGTCTGAGCAGAAGACAAATGTGGAGAAAGCGGGATGAGAATTGCGCGAGTGCGCAGCATTAGAGGGTAAGAAATTTTTGCCCAGGATGATAACAGAAAAGGACGACAGAGGAAACTCTGCCGTCCTTTTTCCGCTTTATTCTGAATTTTTGATTGATGCGTTTCGGCTTGATTGGATGATTTCTGTTACACGCGGATATTTGCCCGCTTGAATTCCTTTTCCAGCTCCCGCTTCTGGGCCCGCTTCTTCATGTCGTCCCGCTTATCGTAAAGCTTCTTGCCTCGGCAGAGACCGATTTCCACCTTTACAAGACTGTGCTTCAGGTAGACCCGCAGGGGAACCAGCGCATAGCCCTGCTCCTGCAGCTTGCCGGCGAGCTTATGGATTTCTGCCTTGTGCAGAAGAAGCTTTCGGTCCCGCAGAGGATCCTTGTTGAAGATATTTCCCTTTTCATAGGGATTGATGTGCATGCCGTAGATCATGACCTGGCCGTTTTTGATCTGGCAAAAGGATTCCTTGATGGAGCATTGCCCGAGACGAAGCGACTTCACCTCGGTGCCCACCAGCTCGATGCCGCATTCGATGGTCTGATCCACAAAGTAATCGTGATAGGCCTTTTTATTGTTTGCAATCAGCTTGATGCCGCCTTCTGACATAAGTGCCTCCTTATTCTGTGTCTGTCGCTTGCTCTTCCTCATCGGACAGCAGCGGATTCTCCAGTGTGAAATCAATAGTCCTGGTCAGCTTGTCTACATTCATGACATTGATTCGAACCTTATCGCCCAAACGATAGGTCTTTCCGGTGTGCTCACCCACCAGCTCGCAGCGGTCTTCGTGGAATACATAGTAATCCCCGTCCATGACCCGGACAGAAACCATGCCCTCCACCGTGTTCGGCAGTTCGACATAGAGCCCATAGCTGGTGACGCCGGAAACGATGCCTTCGAAGGTCTCTCCCAAGTGCTGCCGGATGTATTCACATTTCTTCAGCTTCTCGGTTTCCCGCTCGGCTTCATCGGCGCGGCGCTCCAGGGTTGAGCTTCGATCCGCCACTGCCGGCAGCAGCTCCCGGTAATGCTCAATCCGTTTCTTGCGGAGCTCACCCCGCAGATTCTCCTTGATGATGCGGTGAATCTGGAGATCCGGATAGCGTCGGATGGGAGAGGTGAAGTGGGTATAGTATCGTGCCGCCAGACCGAAATGACCGCTGCACTCTGTGCTGTATCTGGCCTGCTTCAGGGAACGGAGGGTCAGTACCTTAATGACGGCCTCCTCCGGGGTGCCGGCGATGGCATCCAGGAGCTTCTGGATTTCCTTCGGACGAATGCTGTCTTCATCCCGCATGCGAAGGAAATGTCCGTAGTTGGACACCAGCAGACTCAGCTGCTTGAATTTCTCCGGGTCCGGTTTTTCGTGTACCCGGTAGAGGAAGGGAAGCTGCTGCCAGTAGAAATCCTCGGCAACGGTTTCATTTGCCGCCAGCATAAAATCCTCAATCAGCATGTGGGCTTCGGTGCGAATGTAGGGAAGAATGTCCTTTACGCGGCCCTTTTCATCCAGAAGGATTTTGGCCTCCGGAAAGTCGAAGTCAATGCCGCCGCGCTCATGGCGTCTTTCCCGCAGAAGCTTTGACAGCTCATGCATGCGCTGCAGAAGCGCCTCATAAGGACGATAGCTTTCCGGGTCCTCACCATTTGTAAGCGGAAGCTGATTCAGGAGAGCATGGACACCGGTATAGCTCATGCGCTTATCCGAGCGGATCACGCTTTCACAGAGCTCGTGACCGAGAAGCCGTCCCTGATGGTCGAAATCCATGATGCAGCTCAGCGTCAGTCGATCCTCGCCTTCGTTCAGAGAGCAGATGCCGTTGGAGAGTGCCCGGGGCAGCATGGGAATCACCCGGTCTGTGAGATAGACGGAGGTGCCGCGGTTCAGTGCTTCCTGGTCCAGGAGAGAGTGCTCACTGACGTATTCCGATACATCCGCAATGTGGACATAGAGCCGGTACTGCTGCTTTTCCTCATCGTATTCCAGGGAAACCGCATCGTCCAGATCCTTGGCATCCTCGCCGTCAATGGTAATGGTGGTGAGGCTTCGGAAGTCATGGGCTTCCCGAGCACTTACCGCTGCTTCCGGAACGGTCTCCGGAATCGCTTCGGCGGCCTGCATCAGATCCTTGGAGAAGGTCTCCGGCAGACCGTAGGCCCGGACGATGGACAGGATATCCACACCGGGATCACTGACATGACCGAGGATTTCCGTGATGACGCCCTCCGGCTTATGATGCTGGTCTCCGTAGTTCAGAATACGTGCCACCACCTTGTGCCCGTTGACTGCCCGGAGATCCCGGCCCTGGGGAATGAAGATGTCACGGAGGAGCTTGGGATTGTCCGGAATGACGAAGCCGCTCTGTTTGTTTTTGTGATAAATTCCCACCACTTCGGTGTTGGCATGCTCCAGCACCTGGGTGATCTTTCCTTCGGCGGCATTGTCGCCTTTGTTTTCCCGGACAATGAGGAGTCGTACCTTATCGCCGTCCAGGGCCATGCCGACCTCATCTGCGGGGATGAAAACATCCCGCTCCCGGCCTTCAACGGTGACGAAGCCGAAGCCGCGGGGATGGGCATGGAAAATGCCCGCGTGGGTGAAGCTTTCGCGTCTTCCGTAGCGGCCGTGTACGGAAATGCCGATGCGGCCCTCATTGACCAGACGGTCCAGTACCTCCTGAAGGGAGGCCCGTTCAGCCTTGGGAATGCCCATAAGGTTTGCCATTTCCTTCGTTTTCATGGGCGTATAGATTTTATCGTGAACCAGCTCGACGATAAGGTCCCCGAGCTTTTTCTTCTGCTCCTCCTGCATAGACGCAGCGCCTCCTTACTTCTCAACTCATCAGACGGCTTTACTGTCCGCAAAGCCTTTTATACGGATTCATTTCGAGCCCATTAGATAACCAAAAGGCCTACACACATTCGTGTGCAGGCCTTGCGTATATAACACATTCAACATTACCAGATGATATCCAGAACCAGAACCACAACAAAGAAGAGCACAGCGCCGATCTTCGTGAATTTTTCAAGGTTGCCCTCCATGGAACGTCCCTTGTTCTTGGACCAATAGGTGTCTGCCATGCCGGAGATGGCGCCGAGTCCCTGACTCTTGCCTTCCTGCATCAGGACAATTGCGGAAAGCGCAATTCCGAGAATCAGCAGTATGATCACAAGTGCGATTTTCATATATCTTCACCACCTTACACACGTATATTCATTCATAGACCTACCAATCCTAGCATAAGATATTTTAAAAAGCAAGGAGATTCTCCGCACCGCGGCGTGCTTTCTTTTACATTTCCGCTGTGATATACTTATATCTACCACTGGGCTGAGCGGGAGCTTTGCTCACGGAATGAGGAGGAGCTATGTATATTCAGCATGCGCCGATCGGCGTATTTGATTCCGGCGCAGGGGGTATCAGTGTGCTGCGGGCTCTGCAGCGGGAGCTTCCTGCGGAAAATTTCGTTTATTACGGTGACAACCTCCATGCCCCCTATGGGGAGCGGGACGAGGAGAGCATTCGCGGACTTTGCGAGGCAGACCTCCATTTCCTTTTTCAGCAGCAGGTGAAGGCAGTGGTCATCGCCTGCAATACCGCCACCTCTGCGGCAGCAGACTATCTCAGAAAGAAATATCCTCATACCATCATTGTGGGCATGGAGCCGGCGGTGAAGCCGGCGGTGGATACGGCAGGGCTTCCCAGGCCTCGGGTGCTGGTGATGGCGACGGAATCCACACTGGCGGGAGACAGGCTGAAGAATCTGATCCGTCTTCATGAGGAACATGGAGAGATACATCGTCTGGCGGCCCCCGGCATTGTGCGTCTGGTGGAGGCCGGGCAGGAGAACAGTGAGGCAATGACGGCGTATCTTCAGGAAATTCTTGCCCCTTATCGCAGTCTGCATATCGACAGTCTGGTGCTGGGCTGTACGCATTTTCCCTTTGCGAAGCGGCAGATTGCGGAGGCTCTTGGCTACCCGGTCCATTTTTACGACGGAGCGGAGGGAACGGCCCGGGAAACCCGGCGGCGTCTGGCGGCGGCCGGCCTTCTGCATGCAGAGGATAATGTCGGCGCTTCTTCAGGATGGGTGCGGCTTTTCACCAGTGATCCGCGGCCGGAGGCGCTTGCGCTGCTGAATCGACTGTATCGGCTGCCGATGGATTAAATAAAATAGGAAGAAAAAATAGGAAGAAAAACATAGAGACGAGAAAGGAAACAGCCATGAAAAATGCGGAAAAGGTCAGTGTGACCGAGCTCATCAAGAAGGAAAATCTTCGCAATCTGACGCCGGAGATTGATACCGATCAGATTTTTATGACCATCCCGGATGTGAACCGTCCGGCACTGCAGCTGGCCGGCTTTTTCGACCAGTTTGATTCAGAGCGTGTGCAGATTATCGGAAACGTGGAGACGGCGTACCTGATGACGATGGATCGTCCCCAGCGCCGCGCACGCTACGCGGAGATGGCCAAGTATCCCATTCCCTGCATTATCTATGCCCGGGACATCGAGCCGGATTCCTGCATGGTCAGCGCCTGCAAGGAGGCGGGGATTCCCCTGCTGTCCAGCAGCAGTCCTACCACAGAGCTGGAGGGGGAGATTATCGCCTGGCTGAAGGAAAAAATGGCGCCCATGATTTCTGTGCACGGCGTCCTGGTGGATGTTTACGGTGAGGGCGTGCTGATCATGGGCGACAGCGGTATCGGAAAGTCTGAAGCTGCCCTGGAGCTGATTAAGCGCGGACATCGTCTGGTTTCTGATGATGTCGTGGAAATCCGCAAGGTCTCTGCAGGACGTCTGCAGGGCACTGCGCCGGATATCACCCGGCATTTCATTGAGCTTCGCGGCATCGGCATCATTGACGTGAAGCAGATGTTCGGTGTGGAGTGTGTAAAGGACAGCCAGACCATTCATATGGTGATCAAGCTGGCAGAGTGGTCCAAGGACAAGGACTATGATCGTCTGGGACTGAAGGACAATTATACGGAATTTCTGGGCAACAAAATCATCAGCTATGACATTCCCATTCGTCCGGGCCGTAATGTGGCCATCATTGTAGAGTGCGCGGCACTCAATAACCGTGCGAAGAAGATGGGCTACAATGCGGCACAGGTGCTGTATGACCGGGTAACGGCAAACATGAACCGGGAGGACTGAAGCTGTCATGAGAATTCTGAACAATGAGCCCATGAGCCGGCATACCACCTTCCGCGTGGGCGGTCCGGCAGCGGAGTACCGGATTCCCGAAAGCCCGGAGGAGCTGCAGACATTGGTGACGGAGCTTCACCGGGAAAACAGACCCTATCGGATTCTCGGAAACGGCTCAGATCTTCTGGTATCCGATGCCGGTGTCCCGGAGCTTGTGATCGAGATTCGGGATGCGCTCAGCGGCATTTCTCTTTCAGAAGCGGCGACAGAGAACGGCGGCCGCGTGCTGCATGTGCTTTCCGGCACACTGCTGTCGCAGGCAGCCGCCTATGCCCAGAAGGAGGGACTCAGCGGCATGGAGGCTCTCCATGGCATTCCGGGGACAGTCGGCGGGGCTCTGGTTATGAATGCAGGCGCCTACGGCACCGAAATCCGGGATGTTCTTCTGCGGTGCGAGGTACTGACGAAGGAGGGTGAACGCCAAGTGATGCCTGCCGCGGATCTGGCGCTATCCTACCGGCATTCCTGTATTCCGGAAAAGGGATATGTGGTGCTGTCGGCGGATTTCCTTCTTCAGCCGGGAGATCCGGCAGAGATTCTCAGGAAAATGCAGGATTACCGGCAGCGGCGGGCAGAGAAGCAGCCATTGAGTAAGCCCTCTGCGGGCTCCACATTCAAGCGCCCGGAGGGATATTTTGCCGGAAAGCTCATTGAGGAGGCCGGACTGCGGGGCTATCGGCTGGGCGGCGCTGCGGTATCGGAAAAGCATTGCGGCTTTGTGGTGAATGAAGACCGGGCGACAGCAGCTGAGCTCTATCAGCTGATTCGGCAGGTTTCTGACCGGGTTTATGCGCACAGCGGCGTTCGTTTGGAACCGGAGGTGAAATTTTGGGGAAGCTTCTGATTGTAACAGGCATGAGCGGCGCAGGAAAAACCATTGCCCTGAAGGCCCTCGAGGACATGGGCTATTATTGCGCTGATAATTTGCCGATTCCGCTGATCGGAAAATTTGCGGAGCTTTTTCTGGAGGGAAAGAGCAGCAGCAGAAATGCGGCGCTGGGCATTGACATTCGCTCCGGCGATGATCTTCCGGCGCTTCGGGAGGTTTTCGATGACTGGGATATTCGGGGCCGCGTGGACTACGAGCTGCTTTTTCTGGATGCCTCGGATGAGGTATTGATCAAGCGCTTTAAGGAGACCCGGCGTGCACATCCGCTGTCCAAGGACGGCCGGGTGGAAACCGGTATCCAGGCGGAGCGTCAGGCACTGCTCTGGCTGAAAGAACGGGCAAATGTGATCATTGATACCTCGCGGCTTCTTACGAAGGAGCTCCGCCGGCAGCTCGCCGACATTTTCCTGAAAAACCGTGAGTATGAGAATCTGCAGGTGACGATTCTTTCCTTCGGCTTCAAGTACGGCATTCCCGAGGATGCGGATCTTCTCTTTGATGTCCGTTTTCTGCCGAATCCCTACTATGTACAGGATCTGCGGAGTCATACCGGGCTTGAGGAAAGTGTGCAGTCCTATGTGCAGCAGGACGGTGTGGCAGAGATCTTTCTTGGCAAGCTCTATGATATGCTCAGCTTTCTGATTCCGCATTATATTGAGGAAGGAAAAAATCAACTGGTCATCGGCATCGGCTGCACCGGGGGAAAGCATCGCTCCGTCACCATTGCGGAGCTTTTGTACCGGCGGATGCGGGAGACTGCCGATTATGGGCTGCGGATCGATCATAGGGATATCGAAAGATGAGGTGTCATGTCATTTTCGAGAGACGTTAAGAATGAACTTTTAAAAAAGGACTTTACAAGCCCTGAAAAACCGATTAACATAAGTGCCGATGAAGCGCAACTGGAAAAGTACCGGTATGCGCTTCAATGTAAGTTTTTGGAAAACGGATCTGTCACGGATCCGAACAAGGACTACCATCTGGAATTCATCTGCAGAAGCCGGGAGGAAGCCAGGGAGACAGCGGAGAAGCTGGAAGCCTTTTCACTGCACCCGAAGCTGACGGAGCGGGGAAAGCATCAGCTTGTTTACCTGAAGGATGCCTCGGAAATTGCGGATGTTCTGAATATCATAGGCGCCCACAATGCACTGATGGACTTCGAGAATGTACGTATTCTGAAGGAGGTCAGTGAAAATGTCAATCGACGCGTAAATTTCGAAACCGCCAACATTAACCGAACGGTACATGCCAGTGTACGTCAGATGGAGGATATTCTTCTGATTTCGGAGCGTTTGGGACTGGACAGTCTGGATGAGGGTTTGCGTGAGATTGCAGAGGCACGTATGAAAAACCAGGATGCCTCATTGGAGGAGCTGGCGGCCGGTCTGCATCCCCCTATAGGGAAGAGCGGAGCCAACCACAGAATGAGGAAGCTGTCCCGCATCGCAGACAAACTGCGGGAGGAAGCAGGAAATGCGAAGCAATAAATTGGAGGAGTTGTTATGAAAGAGGCAAGTGTTGTCGTGAATCTGCCGAAAAAATCGGATGATCATCCGGTGGCCATGCTGGTGCAGATTGCCAGCAGATTCAATTCACGGATTTATATGGCGGAGGGCAGCAGAAAGGTAAATGCCAAGTCCATTATGGGAATGATGGCGTTGGGCATCAACAATGGAACTGAGCTGCAGCTTTCTGCTGACGGAGACGATGAGGAGGCAGCCTTGGCAGCCCTTGGCGCTTATCTTCGCGGAGAAGCAAGTGCAGACTGAGTCAGACAGAATTTTGCGGAGCGCCTGAGAAATCAGGCGCTCCGTTTTTCATCC
>CAZJQX010000003.1:0-23697 GCA_964548305.1 uncultured Lachnospiraceae bacterium | reverse complement strand
CCAGGGGATGCCTTAGCGGCGAGCGTATAAAAGACTTTGCGAACAGCAAAGTCTTCTACTTTAGAAAAGGACGGCACAGGAATGAGCTTTACACACCTGCATACTCATACCAGCTACAGTCTTCTGGACGGCTCCGGAAAGATACCGGAGATGCTTCAGAGGGTAAAGGAGCTGGGCATGGATTCGCTGGCCATCACCGACCATGGTGTGATGTACGGCGTGATCGATTTTTATAAGGAAGCGCTGAAGCAGGGTATACATCCCATTCTTGGCTGCGAGATCTATCTGACGCCGGGCTCCCGCTTTGACCGGGAGCTGTCAAAGGGCGAGGACCGGTATTATCATCTGGTGCTGCTGTGCGAGAATAATGTGGGGTACCAGAATCTGATCCGCATTGTTTCTGCTGGATTCACGGACGGCTTCTATTATAAGCCACGTGTGGATTTTGAAACCCTGGAGCGCTACCATGAGGGATTGATCTGTCTCTCGGCCTGCCTTGCGGGAGAGGTGGCTAAGGATCTGACCCGGGGATTCTATGACGAGGCCAAGAAGGCAGCACTGCATTATCAGGAGATTTTCGGAGAGGGAAATTTCTTCCTGGAGATGCAGGACCATGGCTATCCTGAGCAGAAAACCGTCATCAACGGAGTACTTCGTCTCCATGAGGAAACCGGCATTCCCATGGTGGCCACCAACGATATTCACTATACCTATGCAGAGGATGCGGAGGCCCATGACATTCTGCTCTGTCTTCAGACCGGAAAAAAGATCATGGATGAGGATCGTATGCGCTATCCCGGCGGACAGTTTTACATTAAGTCCGAGGAAGAGATGCGGTCACTGTTCCCCTTTGCGGAGGAAGCAATCGAAAATACGCAGCGCATTGCGGAGCGCTGTCATGTGGAAATCGAATTCGGACATTATCATCTGCCGCACTATGTGGTACCGGAGGGCTTCAATTCTGAGAGCTATCTTCGGAAGCTTTGCGAGGACGGTCTGCGGGAGCGTTACGGTTCAGCGGCGGAGCAGCACAGAGAGCGTCTGGAATATGAGCTTTCTGTCATCAGCTCCATGGGCTTCATCGACTACTTCCTGATCGTATGGGACTACATTCATTTTGCGAAGACCCATGATATCTCGGTAGGACCCGGCAGAGGCTCGGCGGCAGGATCCATCGTGGCCTATGCCATCGGCATCACCGACATTGACCCCATCCGCTATGACCTGATCTTTGAACGTTTCCTGAACCCGGAGAGAGTTACCATGCCGGATATCGACGTTGACTTCGAGTATGAACGGCGGCAGGAGGTGATTGACTATGTCACCGAAAAGTATGGAAAGGACCAGGTGACCCAGATCATTACCTTCGGTACGCTGGCGGCCAAGGGTGTGGTCAGGGATGTGGGCCGTGTGCTGGATGTTCCCTATGCCAAGTGTGACATGATCGCCAAGCTCATTCCCAACGACCTCGGCATGACGCTGGACAAGGCACTGGAGGTGAGTGCCGAGCTTCGAAAGCTGTCCGAGGAGGATGAGGAAACAAATAAGATCCTTACCATGGCGAAGCGTCTGGAGGGACTCCCCAGACATACCTCCATGCATGCTGCCGGCGTGGTGATTTCGGGGGCACCGGTGGTGGAATATGTGCCGCTGTCCCGGGGCTCTGACGGTGCCATTACTACCCAGTTCACGATGACCACCATTGAGGAGCTGGGACTTCTGAAGATGGATTTCCTGGGGCTCAGAACCCTGACGGTGATTAAGGATGCCATTCGGAATGCAGAGAAGAATCACGGGGTGAAAATCGATTTTAATCATATGTCCCTGGATGACAGCAGGGTTTACGACATGCTTTCTGCCGGTGACTGTGCCGGCGTGTTCCAGCTGGAGTCGGCGGGCATGAGCAGCTTTATGAAGCGGCTGAAGCCCGGCAATCTGGAGGATGTCATTGCCGGCGTGGCCCTGTACCGGCCGGGCCCCATGGACTTCATTCCGAAGTACATTGAGGGCAAGAAGCATCCGGAGGCGGTGAGCTTTGACTGTCCGGAGATGGAGCCGATTCTCAACAAAACCTACGGCTGTATTGTTTACCAAGAGCAGGTTATGCAGATCGTTCGGGATCTGGCGGGCTATTCCATGGGACGCTCGGACTTGGTGCGCCGCGCCATGTCGAAGAAGAAAACCGCTGTTATGGAGAAGGAACGGCAGAACTTTGTTTACGGAAATGAAGCCGAGGGCATACCGGGCTGCGTGGCCAGGGGGATTTCCGAAGAGGTTGCCAATCATATTTATGATGAAATGATTGACTTCGCAAAGTATGCATTCAATAAGTCTCATGCTGCCTGCTATGCAGTGGTTTCCTATGAGACCGCTTATCTTAAGTGCTATTATCCGGTAGAATTTTATGCAGCGCTCATGACTTCCTTTATGGATAATGCCGGCAAAACCGCAGAATACATTGATGTGGCCCGGGATCTGGGAATCTCCATTCTGCCGCCGGATGTAAATGAAGCCGGCGTGGGCTTTACGGCCTGTGGCCGGGCTATCCGCTACGGCCTCAGTGCGGTGAAGTCGGTGGGACGGACGGCAGCAGAACAGCTGGTGCAGGAGCGTGAGGAAAACGGACGATTCCGCGATTTGGAAGACTTTGTGGTTCGGGCTTCGGCCCGGGGCGTGAACCGGCGGGCGATGGAGTACTTTGTCTATGCAGGAGCGCTGGACAGCTTCCCCGGCAACCGGAGAGAAAAGCTGGCGGGGCTGCCGCTGATTCTGGATACGAAGCTGAAGGAGCGGAAGGATTCCATGGCCGGGCAGATGACATTGGCGGATCTTTTCGGGGAGGATGATGCCCAGGCCCAGGAGTTCAAGGTGAAGCTGCCGACAATGCCGGAATTTCGGAAGGAGGATCTGCTCCGAAACGAGAAGGAAGCGCTGGGCATATATCTGTCCGGGCATCCGCTGGATGAATACCGGGAGTTGCTGAAGTCGGTGGTGACGGCGCAGACGGCAGAGTTCCGGCTGGACTCGGAAAGCAGCAGCTGTCAGGTGCAGGAGGGACAGAACGTCACCGTCGGTGGCATCGTGACGGATATACGGACCAAAACGACCCGAAGGGGAGAGCAGATGGCCTTTGTGCAGCTGGAGGATAGAACCGGGGATCTGGAGGTGACGGTATTCCCCAGAACCTATCAGATGGTGCATGGCCTTCTGCAGACGGATGCCAAGGTGCTGATCAGCGGGCGGGCGCAGCTTTCGGATAACCAGGACGCAAAGCTCCTGGCAGAAAGCGTGGTGCCTTTTGTCGATGTGCCTAGGGAGCTATGGCTGCAGTTTGCGGATATGGAGGATTACCGGAGCCGGGGAGAGGCAGCGCTGAAGCTGACCGGTGAGGCGCCGGGTGCGGATACGGTGGTGATTTATCTTCGGAAGGAGAAGGGAATCAAGCGTTTGCCGGGCTGTGATGCATCTCCGGCACTGCAGGCAGCGCTTTCTGAACTGCTGTCACCTGAAAATGTGCGGATCAGTTATCGAAAGCCGCAGACGCGCAGAAACGGGTCAAGGTAAACTTCGTGAAAAACTTCACGAAATGTCTTGAGAAAAGAACAGAACTGCGGTAAACTTAGGGCTGTGCAAAAAAGAAGAATCTATTACATTGGAGGACAAATATATGGCTGCAAAATCTGTGAAAACTATCGCTGTGCTGACTTCCGGAGGCGATGCACCGGGCATGAATGCAGCAATTCGTAGCGTGGTCAGAACAGCAATCCATCATGGACTCAAGGTGAAGGGAATCATGCGAGGCTATGCAGGACTCCTGGAGGAGGAAATTGTGGATATGGATACCTCCTCTGTTTCAGATATCATCAGCCGCGGCGGTACCATTCTCTATACTGCCCGCTGCCAGGAGTTCACCACACCGGAGGGACAGAAGAAGGGTGCAGAGATCTGCCGGAAGCATGGCATCGACGGCATTGTCATCATCGGCGGTGACGGCTCCTTCCGCGGCGCAGGAAAGCTTTCTGCTTTGGGGATCAATACCATCGGTGTACCGGGCACCATTGATCTGGACATTGCCTGCACGGATTATACCATCGGCTTCGACACCTCCATCAATACGGCAATGCAGGCCATCGATAAAATTCGTGATACCTCAACCTCTCATGAGCGCTGCTCCATCATTGAGGTAATGGGCAGAAGAGCCGGCTATATCGCTCTTTGGTGCGGCGTTGCCAACGGCGCTGAGGAAATTCTTCTTCCGGAGCGCTATGACGGTGACGAGCAGGCCATCATCAACCGGATCATTGAATCCAGAAAGCGCGGCAAGAAGCATTATATCATTGTGAATGCCGAGGGCATCGGACATTCCGCTTCCATGGGCAAGCGTATCGAGGCAGCCACCGGCATTGAGACCAGAGCCACCATTCTGGGACACATGCAGCGCGGCGGTTCACCGACCTGTAAGGATCGTTTCTATGCTTCTATCATGGGTGCCCGGGCAGCAGAGCTGTTGGCAGAGGGCAAGTCCAACCGTCTTGTGGCTTACCGGCATGGCGAGTTTGTGGACTACGATATCCAGGAGGCACTGCAGATGACGAAGGATATTCCGGAGGAGCAGTACCGGATCGCTAATGTGCTGGTAAGATAAAAAGAATAATTGACAGCTATATTGCGTACGTCATTGACGCATTGTTTACTTGATGTTTCATTGAGGATGTGATAGAGTTTGTTTTTGCAGGGGACATGCCTAGGTGCGTGTCCCTTCTGCTTTCTACAGAGTTCCTTAAGGAGGAAAAAGATTTATGAAAAAAACATTGTCACTTCTTCTTGCAGGTGCTGCAGCAGTTTCCATGCTGGCAGGCTGCGGAAGCAGCTCTTCCACAGCAAGCACAACCGCTGCCGCTGCTGAAACAACAGCAGCCGGTGAATCCGCAGAGGCCACAGAAGCAGCCGGCGAGACCACGGCAGCAAAGACCGAAGATCTGAAGGAAGTTGAGAACCTTGAGGTCGCCTTCGTTCCTTCCCGTGAGCCGGAAGAGATCGTAACCGCTACAGAGCCGCTGAAGGAGATGATCCAGAAGGAAATGGCAAATCTCGGTTATGATATCAAGAATGTAAACATCACAGTCGGCACCAGCTTTGAGGCTGTCGGCGAGGGCCTGGGCGCAGGTACCATTGATGTTGGCTTCATTCCGGGCGGCACATACGTTCTCTATGATGACGGCGCAGAGGCACTTTGCACAGCCACCAGAGACGGTCTTTCCATTGATTCCGATGATCCGAAGGTATGGAATGAGCAGAAGCCGACAGAGGCAGTGGACAAGCAGGTTACCTATTATCGGTCCATCATCGTGGCTGGTCCGTCCGAGGCCGGCAAGGCTGTGGCAGAAAAGGTCAACAACGGTGAGGAGCTCACATGGGAAGATCTGGACGGCCTCAACTGGGGTGTGATGAGCCCGACCTCCAGCGCCGGCTACATTTACCCGGCACTCTGGATTCAGGAGAAGTACGGAAAGAACATCACAGACCTGACACATGCTGTACAGTGTGATTCCTATGGTACTGCATGGGCACGTCTTGCACAGGGACAGATTGATGTTCTTTGCACATATGCAGACGGCCGCCGTGACTATGCCGACAAGTGGCAGTCTGACTATGCCATGAGCAATTCCATCTGGGATGATACCGATCTCATCGGTGTGACCGATGGCATCTTTAACGACACCATCTCTGTTTCCAAGACCTCAGAGGTTATGCAGGATGAGGACTTCAAGACCGCTCTTCAGCAGGCCTTTATCAACATCGGCAACACTGACGAGGGCAAGGAAGTCATTGCCATCTACAGCCACAAGGGCTATGTAGCAGCAAATGATTCCGACTATGATTCAGAGCGTGCCGCACAGAAGATCATTCAGGAGCTGCGGGCAAATTCCTGATTAAACAAGCTTAGGAGGCTTGGTTGGTATGGGGATTCGTATCCCATGCCGGCCATGCCTTCTTTTTTATTTAAAACACCTCAGAAGGGATATCAGAGCAATGATTAAGTTTGAAGATGTCGGAAAGAAGTATCCGAACGGATACGAGGGTCTGAAGCACATTAACCTTCAGATCGAGCAGGGCGAGTTTGTGGCGATCATCGGTCTTTCGGGAGCCGGCAAGTCCACCCTGATCAGAACCATTAACCGTATGCATGATGTGACGAGCGGCAAGCTCACCGTGGACGAGACTGATGTCATGAGTCTGTCCGGCAAGTCACTGCGGAAGTTCAGAAGAAAGATCGGCATGATCTTCCAGTCCTTTAACCTGATTACCAGAACCACGGTCATTAAGAATGTGCTGACTGCCTTCGTTCCGGATATGCCGGTTTGGCGGTCCCTGCTTGGCATCTATACAGAGGAAGAGAAGCTGAAGGCTCTGGAAAGTTTGGACAAGGTTGGCATTGTGGACAAGGCCTTCGTCAGAGCAGATCAGCTGTCCGGCGGTCAGCAGCAGAGAGTGGCATTGGCCAGAACTCTTGCGCAGAATCCGCAGATCATTCTTGCCGATGAGCCGGTGGCAGCCCTTGATCCGGTTACCGCAAAACAGGTTATGGATGACTTTGCCCGCATCAATGAGAGCATGAATATTACGATTCTCATCAACATTCACCATGTGGATCTTGCGCTCAAGTACTGTAAGCGTGTGATCGGCATTCGTGCCGGTGAGATCGTTTACGACGGCCCTTCCGACAAGGTGGATGATGCTGTACTTGCAGAGATCTATCAGGGCAAGGAGGAAGCATGAGTATCTATGACAAGCTTTTTCCGCCGAAGAAGCATCGACTTCCGGACGGACGGGAGATTCCGGAGAAACGCTCGCGTGCGCCGCTGTACACATTGATTATTCTGATTTTTGCGGCCATCTCCATTAAAATCACAGGCTTTAATCCGACGACACTCATGAAGCGTGGAAATCAGTTTTTTGTGATTCTGGCAAGCATGTTCCCGCCAGAGGTTTCCTATACAAGCAAGATCATCAGTCCGATTCTGGATACCATCAAGATGTCATTGCTTGGCTCTTTCATCGGATCGGTGCTGTCTGTTCCCTTTGCCATGCTTGCGAGCACCAATGTCTGCAAAAACAACATTGTGGTCTGGCTCATGCGTCTCATGTTCAGTATCGTGAGAACACTGCCGACGCTGGTATCCGCATTGATCGCGACCTTTATTTTCGGCCTTGGTACCATTGCGGGAACAACCGCCATTGCCGTATTCTCGTTTGCCTACATCGGAAAGATTCTGTACGAGGAGATCGAGACGGTGGATATGGGTGCCTTCGAAGCACTGGAGGCCATGGGGGCCACCAAAACGCAGGCTTTTCTTGCAGCCATCGTTCCGCAGGTGATGCCCAGCTTTCTATCCAACAGCCTCTATAATTTTGAGGGAAATGTGCGCTATGCGGCCGTGCTTGGTTACGTCGGCGCCGGCGGCATTGGCCTCATCCTGAACGAGCAGCTGGGCTGGCGTGAGTATCCCAATGTCGGCATGATCCTGATTGTGTTGTTCATCACTGTATTTATCATTGAAAGCGTGAGCCGGGCCATCCGGAAGCGGCTTGTCTGAGAAAGGAGAAGGTCTATGAACGAACGAATTGAAAAGGCGTATGCCGCAAGACCGAAGGACTGGATCTACAATCTCCTGATCGGTATCGTGATTCTCGTGCTGCTGCTTTGGAGCGTGACCGCCATGGAAAGCTCCGGCACAACGACAAACGGCGCGAAAATGGCGTTGAATATTCTGAATGGCATCCTGCATCCGGATACGGATCTGCTGTTTAATCTCACCACCAGCGGTGTGCTGTATCTTCTGCTGGAAACCATCTGCATTGCCTTCATGGGCACCGTGGTGGGCGCGGTATTTTCCGTGCCGCTGGCTTTTCTGTCCGCCAGCAATCTGACGCCGAAGCCGGTGGCCTTCGTGGGACGCATCCTCATCATGATGATCCGTACCGTACCGGCCTTCGTCTATGGTCTCATGTTTATCCGTGTGACAGGACCGGGAGCTTTTGCCGGTCTCATGACCATGTCGCTCTGTTCCATCGGCATGATTTCGAAAATGTACATCGAGGCGATTGAGGACCTGGACACCAAGATTCTGGAGTCTCTGGATGCCGCCGGCTGCTCCACCTGGCAGAAGATCCGCTATGGCATTCTTCCACAGCTGATGCCGAATTTCGCGTCTACAGCTATTTATCGCTTCGATATCAACCTGCGTGATGCGACTGTACTTGGTCTCGTGGGTGCCGGCGGTATCGGTGCACCCTTGATTTTCGCCATGAATGCCTACCGCTGGAATGAAGCGGGATCCATTCTGATCGGACTCATTATTCTGGTGCTGTTGATCGAGTGGCTTTCCACAAAGATTCGGGTAAAGCTGACAAGAGGCTGATAGTTATGCAGGAATTTAAGATTTATTTTACCTCGGATGTACACGGAAAGGTCCTGCCGGTGGACTATCAGACCGGAAAACCGAGGCGGCGGGGCCTTATGGATATTGCAGCGGAGCTTGAAAAGGACAGCAACACTATTGTCTGTGACGGCGGCGATGCGCTGCAGGGATCTGCGCTGATGCAGTACTATCTTGAGCATCAGGAACGTTTTCCGCTGCATCCGGTGGCCTTCGGTTTTCGGGCGATGGGTCTCGAGGTATTTACACTCGGGAATCATGACTTCAACTTCGGCTATGATGTGCTGCGCGATTATCTCCGGGAGGTAAATGCCGTCTGCGTCTGTGCCAATGTCGAGGACCGGAGAGGAGAGCTCGGCCTGAAAAAAACATGGATCAAAACACTGGAAAACGGTCTCCGCATCGGTTTCACCGGCGTGGTGACGGATTATGTCAATCTCTGGGAAAAAACGGAGCACCTGGCTGAACTTAAGGTGTCTGATCCGATTCCTGCGGCAGAAGCTGCACTGAAAGAGCTGACAGGAAAATGTGATGTTACGGTCTGCATTTACCACGGCGGCTATGAGCGGGATCTTGTGAGCGGGAGAAAGCTCACAGAGTCCCGGGAGAATGTAGCCTGTGAGCTGGCGGAAAAGCTGGATTTTGATATCCTGCTGACCGGTCATCAGCATATGGCGGTGCCCGGTGTGATGCTCAATGGCACATTCAGTGTGCAGCCGCCCAACGATGCAGATCGTTACATAGAGATTAAAGCAGCTTTGAAAAATGACGGACTGCATTGTAAGGGGACATTGAAGACGATTTCTGCGGACTGCAGTGAAGCAGATTATGCAGCGCTGCTGCCACTCGAACAGCAAACGGAGAATTGGCTGGATCAGGAGATCGGAAAGCTCAGTGAGGCAATTCCAGCAGAGAGCAAGCTTGCGCTTGGTGTGCATGGCAGCGCCCTGGCGGCACTTTTTAATGAGATTATGCTGAAGAATTATCCGGCGGACTTCGCTTGCTGCTCCCTCGGAAACGACCCGATTGGGCTGCCATCGTCTGTCAGCATTCGTTCTGTGTATGCAGCCTATCAGTTTGCAAACACTCTGACTGTGAAAAAAGTTACGAAAGCAGTGCTGAAGGCCTGCCTGGAGCGCTGTGCTTCTTATCTGGAACTGAATGAGAACGGCGAAATTTATATCGGAGATACCTTTCTTCAGCCGAAGATTGAGCATTATAACTATGACTTCTTTGCCGGACTGGACTATGCCTTTGATCTTCGGAAGCCGCACGGCGAACGAGTAGCGTGGATTCGAAGCCTTGACGGTACGGAGCTCCGCGACGATGAAAGCTATACGTTGGTGACGAGTGATTACCGCGCCACCGGTACCGGAGGCTATGAAGCCTTAGGCGAGTGTGAAACGGTCTTCAGCGGTGCTGACAATATGCAGGACCTGATCGTCGAGTACATCCGTCAGCAGCCGGAGCTTCATGTACCGGACAATTACAGGTTCCGTTTGCTTGTGTGAAATAACAGTAGATAGCTTATTGATCGTTGGCAATAGAATCTTGATAAAAATTACAGATTTCGCTTGATTTTTATAAAAGCAGGTGGTATTATATCACCTGTCGCGCGGAAGTGTCGGAATTGGCAGACGAGCAAGACTAAGGATCTTGTGGCGGTTACGTCGTGTGGGTTCAAGTCCCATCTTCCGCAGCTGAGTAAGAGGCCTGTGTTTGAGATTTCTCAGACGCAGGTTTTTTTGTGAGCTAACGGGCGCAGTGCTATCGCTCCGGGCTGAGTTGAAGCTTGGCTAACGGGCGTAGAAGGGGAGGATCACCATGAAAATTGCAGTCATTACGGGGGCGAGCTCCGGCATGGGGCGGGAGATGGTTCTGCAGATCAATGACCGGATTCCCAATGTGGATGAATTATGGCTGATCGGCCGACGACGTGAGAGACTTGAGGTGCTGGACCGGATGCTGACCAAGCGGACGCGGATTTTCGCATTGGACCTTCTTACAGAAGCGGCACTGTCAGAATATGCGGGGATGCTGTCGGCTGAACAGCCGGAAATTGTATTTCTGGTCAATGCAGCCGGCTTCGGCTGTATCGGTTCCGTGGAGCAGCTTTCCTGTGCGGAACAGTTGAATATGATAGATGTCAATGTACGGGCGCTGACAGCGATGTGCCGGCTTTCTCTTCCGTATATGGCAAAGCATTCCCGCATCATTAATTTTGCTTCCTCTGCGGCCTTTCTGCCCCAGGCGGATTTTGCGGTTTATGCAGCCAGCAAGAGTTATGTGCTGAGCTTTTCACGTGCCCTGAATGAGGAGCTGATTTCAGCCGGAAGAGACTGCCGGGTGCTGGCGGTCTGTCCGGGACCTGTGAACACGGAATTTTTTGATCTTGCGGAACGCAGCGGGAAGATTCCTGTATACAAATATCTTTTTATGGCGGACTGCCGGAAGGTGGTGAAGCTGGCATTGATGGACAGCGTGCTGAAGAAGGATGTGTCTGTTTACGGCGGCACCATGAAGCTTTTGCGGCTCGGCGCATCGCTGCTGCCGCATGGGCTGCTTCTGAAGGCGGAGCGAATGGCGAATTATGCATCTGATAAGCTTCGAAACCATTCGACAAGCATTGAAGATGGCTGCTTGCCGAAGACAAGTTCATCGGGAGCCTCGGACTCAAAATGAATTCCGGCACTGCAGCAGATGAGAACAATTGAGGTACAAGGATGCGTGAAATAAAGGTTGGTATAAATGAAGCCGGACAGCGGCTGGATAAGCTTCTCAGAAAGTATCTGAAGGAAGCCCAGAGCAGCTTTATTTATAAGATGCTGCGGAAGAAAAATATTGTGCTGAATGACCGAAAGGCAGACGGAAAGGAAATCCTGGCTGAAGGCGATTCTGTTAAGCTTTATTTTTCGGAGGAGACCTTTGGGGTGATGACGGGTCGCACCACAGTAGGAGAGATCGTCGGGAAGCAGGATGAAACGACGCGAAGACAGGGGGCAGATGCAGGCAGGAAATTACCGGAAGAGCGCATTGTTTATGAGGATGCACAGCTTCTGGTCATCAACAAAAAGGCGGGCTGGCTCTCCCAGAGCGACGGCAGCGCTGTGATATCGGCCAACGAGCTCTGTCTTTCGTATCTTACGGAAAGCGGACAGCTCACAGATACACAGCTCGAGACCTTTAAGCCCTCCATTGCGAATCGTCTGGACCGAAACACCTCAGGGCTTCTGCTATTTGGAAAGACACTTCCGGCGCTGCAGGCGCTTTCCGAGCTGCTGCGTGATCGTTCGCTGCGAAAGTATTACCTCGCGGTGGTGCGCGGAGAAATTCATGAGGGGCAGAAGATATCCGGTTTTTTGACGAAGGACAGCAAGCGAAATCAGGTAAGAATCACAGCGACAGCGGAGGGGGAATCGGATCCGATCGAAACGGCCTATACACCGCTTTATGTGCAAAGCGGAAAGCACGGGTACACGGTGCTGCGGGTGCATCTCATCACCGGAAAGACCCACCAGATTAGGGCACATCTTGCTTCCATTGGTCATCCGATCCTTGGTGATCCAAAATACGGAGACCGGCAGGAGAATCGGTACTGGCAGGAAAAGCTTGGGATTCGCGGACAGCTGCTGCATGCCTGGGAGTTGGAATTTCCGCAGCTTTCCGGCACGCTGGAGGCGCTTTCCGGGCAGCAGCTGCGGGCTCTGCCGCCGAAGACATTTCACAATTTCACAAAAGCATTCATGTAAATAGGAATAAGTTTTTATCGGTATTTATACAGTAAAGCCGGGCGGCTGCAGTCACAGCGACTGCAGCCGTTTTCTGTAGTATCCGGTTTTCGTGGACTCGCAGAGTCCCAGAATTTCCAGTTCCAGCAGTGTGGCGGACAGGATTTCAGAGGGCAGGGATGTTTTTGATGCCAATACTTCAACATGATCTGCTTCCGGCTGCAGTGCATCTAAAATCTGTCGCTGGAGCGCAGAGAGATTTTGGAGATCCACGGATAGCTGCAGCTGTTTTCCGTCCCGACTGAGATGCAGGTATTCCAGCACCTCTTCTACGGAGGTCAGCAGGGAGGCACCCTCCTGAATCAGATGATTGCAGCCGACGGAGAGACGGTCGGTGATACGGCCGGGTACCGCAAAAATCTGTTTGCCCTGTTCGAGAGCATTGCCCACGGTAATGAAAGTGCCGGAGCGCTGCTTGGCTTCTATGACGATCACAGCGTCTGCGAGACCGGAAATAATACGGTTCCGGCTGGCAAAGTGCTGCGGTAAAGGTGGTTTTCCCAGAGGAAGCTCTGAGAGAATGCCGCCGCCGCTTTTTAAAATCTGCTCATAGAGGTGAAAGTTGCTGGCGGGATAGCAGATATCTAAGCCGTTTCCCAGTACGGCGAAGGTTTTTCCGCCGGCTTCGACGGCGCCCCTCTGTGCGGCAGAATCGATGCCATAGGCCATGCCGCTGATCACCAGGATACCCTGCCTGGCCAGACCGGCACCGAAGGTACGGGCAATATCCAGACCATAATCTGTGGCATCTCTCGCGCCGATGATGGCCACAGATGGTATGTCATCCGCCGGAAGGCTTCCCTTAACATAGAGGGTAGCGGGAGCGTTCGGGATACAGCGCAGCCGCTCCGGATATTCCGGATCCAGGGGAGTGAATTCCCGTATGGAATTTTTCATATGAATGTCTCTTGCTGTCATAGATTTTCCCTTC
The DNA here is from genome assembly GCA_964548305.1 of uncultured Lachnospiraceae bacterium. Taxonomy (GTDB): domain Bacteria; phylum Bacillota; class Clostridia; order Lachnospirales; family Lachnospiraceae; genus Oribacterium. The sequence goes on along the minus strand of CAZJQX010000003.1, from coordinate 10,537 downwards.
CGAAAAGCTGGTCCTCAATGCCGCGATAGCTCACGGCTTCGGACAGATGTTTAATCTCTATATTTTCTGCCTCCTCCAGATCCGCAATGGTTCGAGCCAGCTTCAGAAGCTTGTGATAGGTGCGCATGGAGAGCTGCTTCAGAGTGAAAATTTGCTGCATAAACTGCTGCTCCCGGCTCCCGAGACGGCAGAACTGTTCGATTTCCCGAATGCCCATTTCTGCATTGACCCGGATGTGGGGATGTGCCTGAAAGCGCAGCCGCTGCCGGATGCGGGCCAGACAGACCCGTTCCCGCAGATCGGCGGAGCTTTGACTTCGACTCTTTTCCGTGATTTCCTCAAACTTGACCGGTGCGGCCTCTACGCAGAGGTCGAGCCGTTCAAGAATGGGCTTCGAGATGCCCCGCTGGTAGGCGCGAATCTGTCCCGGTGTGCAGTGACAGCGGCTGCGGTCTGGAAAATAACCGCAGGGGCAAGGGTTCATAGCGGCTACGATCATGCAGTCTGCGGGATAGACAAAGGTGCCCTGCAGGCGGTTAATGCTGACGGAACGATCCTCCATGGGCTGACGCAGGGCTTCCACGGAGGCCTTGGAGAAGAGGGGCAGCTCGTCAAGGAAAAGGGCTCCGCCGGAGGCCAGACTGATTTCTCCGGGAATGACGCTCCCCTGTGTGCAGCCGCCGATCAGGGCCGTTGTGGTAATGCTGTGATGGGGCGTGCGGAAGGGGCGGCGGTCATAGAGAGCCTGGCCCTTGGGCAGAAGTCCGGCTATGGAATAGACCTTGGTGATTTCAATGTTTTCCTCCCGCGTCAGCGGCGGCAGGATGGTGGGGATGCGTTTGGCGATCATGGTTTTGCCGGAGCCGGCGGTGCCGGAAAGGAGAAGATTGTGACCGCCGGCGGCTGCAATCAGGGCAGCCCGTACCGCGAAGCTTTGTCCGCGAATTTCGGAGAAATCCACGTCATAATGGTCACTGACGCGGCTCTTCTCAGCCTTGGGACGAGGGAATTTCCGGAAATCCTCCTCGGACTGCAGCAGCGCCTGCAGCTCCTTTACGCTGCGGAGGCCGATGATGTCCATGTTTTCGACCACAAGAGCCTCCTGCACATCCTCCATGGGGACCACTGCACCCCGGAGACCGGCCTCGCGGAAGGCGGCAACCATGGGCAGTGTGCCGGGAACATGCCGGATCTGTCCGTCAAGGCCGACTTCACCGAAGAAGCCGTAGTCATCCAGCGGAAAATCCGACAGCTCTCCGCTGGAGCGCAGAATGCCGGTGAGTATGGGCAGATCGAAGCTGGTGCCGTCCTTTCGCCGGTCTGCCGGCTGCAGATTGATGGTGAGACGGCGGGGCGGCAGATAGAACTGCTCATTTTTGAGTGCTACCGTGCATCGCTCCAGCGCCTCGCGAACACTGGCGGATACATTGCCGACAATCACATTGCGGGGAAGACCGTTGCTTTCGTCTACCTGCACGGAAACCAGGTATCCGTTCATGCCGTGGATACCTGCACTGTTTATTTTTGCTAACATATATCCTCAAAGGGGATCGTGAGCGGAACTGCTCTATAGAATCAATTCGATATTAAAACGAACTTTGAGAAATGTCAATCTGTAGAAAATAAATAATTTTACACAAAAAAGACAGAAAACCGCCCTTGCAAAATCCGAATGACTGGGTTATAAACAGATACTGTTATTCAAAATCAGATGAGAAAATCTCATATCGACGAAGGACAGCATACATGGCAAATAATCTGATTATCGTGGAGTCTCCCGCCAAGGTGAAGACCATCAGCAAGTTTCTGGGCAAAAATTATACGGTAGATGCGACAATGGGGCATCTTATTGATATGCCGAAAAGCTCCCTCGGCGTAGATGTGGAGCATGATTATACACCGAAGTATATTACGATCCGCGGCAAGGGTGAGCTTCTCAGCAAGCTGAAGAAGGAAGCCAAGAAGGCAGACCGCATTTATCTGGCGACTGACCCGGACCGTGAGGGTGAAGCCATCAGCTGGCATCTCAACAACGAGCTGTGCAAGGATCCTTCTAATGAAAAGAAGATTTCCCGCATCAGCTTCAATGAGATCACGAAGAATGCCGTCAGCTCAGCCCTGAAAAATCCCCGGGAGATCGACATGGATCTGGTGAATGCCCAGCAGGCACGCCGGGTGATGGACCGTCTGGTGGGCTATACCATAAGCCCCTTGCTTTGGAAGAAGATCCGGAAGGGCCTGTCTGCGGGACGTGTGCAGTCTGTCGCTTTGAAAATGATCTGTGACCGGGAAACAGAGATTGCGGCTTTTGTGCCGGAGGAATACTGGAGTCTGGCAGCTAATCTTCTGCTGGGAAAGAAGAAGCTGAAGGCCGGCTTCTACGGGAAGGACAAAAAAATCGCCCTCAGCTCCGAGCAGGAGACCGAAGACATTATCCAAAGCATCGGTAAGGCGGACTTTGTGGTGGAGGATATTCGGAAATCCGAGCGCCGCAAAAAGGCACCGCTGCCCTTTACCACCAGTACGCTGCAGCAGGAGGCATCGAAGCTGCTGTCCTTCCCCACCGCGAAAACCATGCGCATTGCGCAGTCGCTGTATGAGGGTGTTAATGTGGAAGGGCACGGCACAGTGGGCCTCATCACCTATCTGCGTACCGATTCCACACGTATTGCGGATGAGGCGGATGCAGAGGCACGTCGCTACATTGCAGAGAAGTACGGAGAGAATTATGTGGCAGCCTCCGTACAGCAGAAGTCCCAGGGTGAGGTGAAGATTCAGGACGCCCACGAGGCCATTCGTCCGACCTATCTCAGCATTACCCCGTCGGAGGCAAAGGAAAGTCTCGGAAGAGACGAGTTCCGTCTGTATCAGCTGATTTATCGCCGTTTCCTGGCGTCCCGTATGGAAAATGCTGTCTACGATACGGAAACGGTGCGTCTGCGGGGCGGAGAGTATATCTTCACTGTGAGCGGCAGCAAGCTGCGTTTTGACGGCTTCCTTTCGGTATATATGTCCGAGGAGGATAAGGAAGAGAAAAATGTTTTGCTGCCGGATATGGAGAAGGGCGATGTACTGACGCTTTCGGAGTTTGAAAAGGAGCAGCATTTCACCCAGCCGCCGGCACACTTTACGGAGGCATCTCTCGTAAAGGCACTGGAGGAGGACGGTATCGGACGCCCTTCCACCTATGCACCGACCATCAGCACACTGATTGCCCGCCGGTACATCACGAAGGAGAAGAAAAATATCTTCGTGACGGAGTTGGGACAGGCCGTGAACGACATGATGACCAGAAGCTTCCCCACTATTGTGGACACTGGCTTCACCGCCAACATGGAGTCTCTGCTGGATTCCGTGGCGGAGGGCAAGATTGAATGGAAGACCATTATCGAAAATTTCTATCCGGATCTCGCCGAGGCGGTGGAGATCGCCAACCAGGAGGTGGAGAAGGTCACTATCCGGGATGAGGAGACCGATGTGGTCTGTGACAAGTGCGGACGGAAGATGGTGATCAAGTACGGTCCCCACGGAAAATTCCTGGCCTGCCCGGGCTTCCCGGAGTGCCGGAACACCAAGCCCTATATTGAGTATGCAGGCTTCGTCTGCCCGGACTGCGGTGCGGAGTGTGTGAAGCGGAGAAGCAAGAAGGGAAGGATTTTCTATTCCTGCTCCCGGTATCCGGAGTGCGAGTACATGACCTGGACCCGCCCGAAGGAGGCGCAGGTTGGCAGCAAGAAGGAAAATGAAATTGTCGAAACCTTCGCTTGACTTCCATAATCAGGCTATGCTAGAATAACTGTCGCGTCTGTTGACGCGACTTATTTTATTTTACACATTCATATGAAATCCGGAGGTGTTCCGAAGCGGAATGAAGCCGGTGTGCACACACGTATGAATGGAAGATTCAACCAGGAGGTAGAAACATGAGTGCAATTGGAATGAAGCAGCTGCTTGAGGCCGGCGTACATTTTGGCCACCAGACCAGAAGATGGAACCCTAAGATGGCTCCGTACATCTACACAGAGAGAAACGGTATCCACATCATCGATCTGCAGAAGACTGTAAAGATGGTTGATGACGCTTACAATGCTATGGTACAGATCGTAGCTAACGGCGGCACTGTTCTCTTCGTAGGAACCAAGAAGCAGGCTCAGGATGCTGTGAAGGCAGAGGCTCTTCGTTGCGGTGAGTTCTATGTAAATGAGAGATGGCTGGGCGGTATGCTGACCAACTTCAAGACCATCCAGACAAGAATCGCCAGACTGAAGGAGATCGAGAAAATGTCTGAGGACGGAACTTTCGATGTTCTGCCGAAGAAGGAAGTTACTCTTCTGAAGAAGGAGTGGGACAAGCTTGAGGCCAACATCGGCGGCATCAAGGACATGAAGCAGATCCCCGACGCTATCTTCGTTGTTGATCCGAAGAAGGAGAAGATCTGTGTGAAGGAGGCTCAGACTCTGGGCATCACTCTGTTCGGTATCGCTGATACCAATGCAGATCCTGAGGAGCTGGATTACATCATCCCCGGTAACGATGACGCTATCCGTGCAATCAAGCTGATCGTTTCCAAGATGGCTGATGCCGTAATCGAGGCTAAGCAGGGTGAGATGACCGAGGAAGAGGCTGCAGCTGCAGCAGCTGAGGATGAGACCCTCGTAGCAGAGCAGTAATCAGTATCCACAGTCGATTTTCATTGAATACCTTAGGAGGATAAATCAATGGCAATTACAGCAGCTCAGGTTAAAGAGTTACGTGAGATGACAGGTGCAGGTATGATGGACTGTAAGAAGGCCCTGACTGCAACCGATGGCGATATGGACAAGGCAGTAGAGTTCCTGAGAGAGCAGGGACTGGCAAGTGCTGCAAAGAAGGCCGGCAGAATCGCAGCTGAGGGTATCTCCTACACACTGCTTTCTGAGGACCACAAGTCCGGCGTAGTGGTTGAGGTTAACTCCGAGACTGACTTCGTTGCAAAGAATGAGAAGTTCCGTTCCTATGTTCATGATGTTGCTGAGCAGGCTATGAGCACAAGCGCAGCTGATATCGATGCTTTCCTGGCTGAGAAGTGGGCAAAGGATGAGAGCAAGACCGTTTCTGAGGCTCTTTCCGCACAGATCTCCATCATCGGCGAGAATATGCACATCAGAAGATTCGGAAAGCTGGCTGAGCAGAACGGTTTCGTTCAGGACTACGTTCATGCTAACGGCAGAATCGGTGTACTGCTTCAGGTTGAGACCACAGCAGTAAACGAGGCTACCGAGGAGATGGCAAAGAACATCGCTATGCAGATTGCTGCACTGAATCCGAAGTACGTTACACGTGCCGAGGTTGATCAGGCTTACCTTGCTTCCGAGAAGGAGATCCTGATGGCAGCCGCTAAGAACGAGAAGCCGAACGCTCCGGAGAAGGTTCTGGAGGGCATGGTAACAGGCCGTCTGAACAAGGAGCTGAAGGAAATCTGCCTGGTAGATCAGGTTTATGTAAAGGCAGAGGACGGCAAGCAGACTGTTCAGCAGTATGTTGATGCTGTTGCTAAGAAGCAGGGCGCTGAGATCAAGCTGGTGAAGTTTGTTCGTTTCGAGACCGGCGAGGGTCTTGAGAAGAAGTCCGAGAACTTTGCAGAGGAAGTTGCAAAGCAGATGGGCTAATCGACAGCTTATTACAATGCAGTCATAAATGTGAAGGCCTGGGAATCCGGAATTTTCGGATTCCCAGGCTTTTGCTTTATGTCTTTGTCAAAGGACAGAGAGGGAGGTTTTATTGATTATGGCCCAAATGCTCATGCAGATAGTTCCAAATTCAGTTGATAATATTCCGATAGAGGAGTATACTCATAAAAAAGAATACAGCAAAGCAATGGAAACGTTGTGACGCAAAACTAATAGGGCCTGTAAAAATGGTAGCCAGTTGCACAAATAAGATATTGACACCGCAGGTAGTATTGCTTGCGGTGTTTTTTGATGGGAAAGAGGAATCTGCACATGGACGGATTTATGACGCTGAAAGAAGCTGCTGAAAAATGGGGGATTTGTGAACGACGGATCAGAACTTTGTGCGGGGAAGACCGAATCAAGGGGGCAACGAAGATCGGACATATGTGGGTAATTCCCGCAGATACATTGAAACCAACAGATCGGCGTGTTAAGTCCGGAAAATATATTAATAAAATTGACAAATGACAGAATCTGTCTACGCTGCTTGATAAAATCAGGTTATAACAAGTAAGGCCGATGAGGTATGTGTCATGGAAAAGGAAGACAAGATTCAAAGAGTCCTGGGGATTTATACGAAGCTGATAAACGGGACGGTCATAAACAAGGTAGCAGAGGCTGCGAATTACAATGTCAATGAAAGAAGCATCCAGCGGGATATCGACGACATCCGCAATTACCTAGATCAGCAGGGAACGGAAGACGGAATTATGAACTCGGTCGAGTATGACCGGCAGATAAAGGGATACCGGCTAGAGCAGATTTACAAGCTGAAATTCACGAATCCGGAAATTCTCGCGATATGCAAAATTCTTCTGGACAGCAGAGCGTTTACCAAGAAGGAAATGGAGGCAATCCTGGCAAAACTGATTGACAGCTGTGTGCCGGAGGACAACCAAAAGCTGGTCAGGGAAATGATCAGCAATGAGAAGTTTCATTACATCCAGCCGCGGCACGGCAAAGTTTTCATAGACAAGATGTGGAGCATCAGCCAGGCGATACATGGGCATAAGTACATTGAAATCAAGTACCAGGGAATGCGCGGTTCATCGATAAAGACAAGGAAGTTGAAGCCGCTGGCGGTTATGTTTTCGGAGTACTATTTTTACATGGCTGCTTTTATCGATGATGAGAAGGTGAGGGAAAACTTTAATGTAATCAATGATTCATTTCCGACAATATACCGGCTTGATCGCATCAAGGAGCTGAAAGTTCTGGATGAGCATTACCATATCCCTTACAAGGACCGCTTCGAAGAAGGCGAGTTCCGCAAGCGCGTGCAGTTCATGTACGGCGGCAGGCTCAGGACAGTGAAGTTTAAGTACAAAGGCTATTCTGTGGAATCCGTATTGGACCGGCTGCCCACCGCGAAGATCCTTAGCGAGGAGCCGATGGACGGCGACCCGGCGAGGACGGTTTATACCATATCTGCAGAAGTGTTCGGAGATGGTATAGATATGTGGCTGAGGAGCCAAGGGGAAAATATTGAAATCATTACATAAAGGAGAAGCAAGATGGGAACGCTCTTAAATTCTGCGAAGGAAGCAAGAAAAATCAATAAGGAAGCAAAAAATGCCCAAAAAGAATCCGTTTTTTTGACGGAAGTGAGAGAAGATGGAGAACATGCAATAGGATTTTATGCCGAAAAAAAGATGAGGCACTTAAATTAACATTAGAAGCAATAGGCATAAATAAAGCTGTCATGGAAGAATTAGAAAAAGATTCAAAAGTTAAAAAATATTATGAATCCAGCATAGAAAGCAATAACAAATATGTTGACGATGCTAGTATGTGCTTCATCAACAGGTTAGAGAATAAACTGAATTATGAGGGATTGGAAAAAGATGAATATCAGGATCAAGTGAGGAATTCTAAACCTGGAATTTATTTTTGTGGTGAAGAGGGATGGCAATAAGCAAATTGAACTGTATGAGCGAGTTTGCAATATAGGTACAAATATATCATCTATCTTTATCATTTTATCGTTGGTGTAATCCGAGCATCTAGGATATGATTGATACTGTGTCGATGGTATAGATAGAAAGGGTACGCTTTATAAGCTGAAATTCACAAATCTGGAAATTCTAGTGATCTGCAAAATTCTTATAGGTAGCAGAGTATTTATCAAAAATGTGGAGATGGGAATATAGGGTGGCTTTTATTGAGAAAAAATTTCAAAGCACAGTTGATGACTTTAGAGTACAGTATACACTTGTAATTCCAGAAAATATGAACAGAGCCAACTATTTAACTGAAGAAGAACAAAAATTTTTTCAGGAATTAAGCGAAGCATACGCTGAAAGTGAACGCTTAACGAATCAGGCGGATGGTTATGATTACGCGTTGTCTGTAAGTGCTGGAATTATTGCTGGACTTATTGATTCACTATTTGTTGGCGAATGGGATTTTAGGGAAGCTAAGAAAAAGGCAAATATTGAAATTAACAATAGGATTTTGAGCTTTGCAAAAAAGGATCTGCGATATATTCCGTGGTGTGAAGGGGTTGATAGAAAGGGAAAATGGATACCTAGGGATCCAAATAGATTGACCTCGGCTGTTGAGTTTCTAGAAGACAAATATAAACTTCCTGGAGATAATGATTGGAAGTTTAAAGGAAGTGGTATTAGTGCTGCCTCGCATCACTTAGATGATTTTTGTCATCATCCTACACTGGTAGGAATGATATGCTGTATATTGGTTCAGTTTACGGGCAACGCAAAATATCACCCGGCGAACGGAACGGACGTTTCTTTGCCGATAGAAGTGAATGATTATGGAAAACTTGTTAGTGATAAGCCGTTTGGCAAAGTATTTGCGGGAATCATTAATTGGTTTTTTACTGTAGCACAGACTTTAAATAATCAAAAAGGCCATTTAATGAGTGACATGGCTGGAAGTATATCGGCGGTAAAAGGGAAAAAAAGTGGAGCGGGAGTTCCTGGTACAGTTATGTCAACGCTGAAGGAATTGTCTGCACTGCCCTGTTTCAAGGATAGTTCTTTTGCGGAGAATTTGCGGAAAGCATATATGAACGGTATTGGATCAGGAAATAAACAGATTAGTTTAGGATTCCTTGATCCGTTGTTTGAAGGTGCGACAAGTAAATTCGATATGCGCACTGAAACAGCAGTCAAATCAGAACTGAAACGGCAAGCGATTCCAATCTGTATAAATGAAATTGTAGTGAGAACATTCTATTTTATTAGACGTTTTATTGAGCAGATGAAAAACAATCGATCGATGATGGATTTGGATTGGAAAAAACTTCTGCCGATAAATAATCGTACTATCGTGCGGATGATAACCATTTCGTCTGGGACATTCGTTGTTACAGATCTTGGTGATGCGGCAATCCGAGCAGGACTAGAATCTGGTGGGGATTTAGTGGCTTTTGCTGGTAAGTTTATTTTAAGAGTGAATTTTGTTGGCGTAGGAAGATTTACTCTGGCAGTAGGGGCAGAACTGTACATGGAGGCGAGAAAAGGAAGAATGGAAATTGCAATCACTTCTGGTGAAGTGGCAGCTATGGCTATAGAAGAGAAGAAGGTAATTTTGGAAACGACGAACATCAATGAGATGACAGACAAAAAAATTGAAGAAATGAAAGCTGTCGCGTCTGAAATGGAAAATGTATTTCGCTAGGAAGGTGGCAAGAGTATGATTGAATTTCACGCAGATCAAATGTCTGAAAAAGAAATGATTGAAGCGGCAGATGGGATTTTTCGCGCACAAGAAAAAGATTTTGAGAAAATCAAGAATGAGAAGTGGTACAAGACGTTTTTCCATGCAATTACATTGAATCAGGATGGAAAAAAATATGCGGTGCGAAGCATTAACTCGTTGGCAAAACTCCAACAGCTTTTTATGAATGTCTATGTCAGAAACTATCAGAAGACGCATGAGCAGCTTGATGCGGTGATTGAAACTGTTGTTAAAAACAGTAATGCAATTAAGAAATTGTATGAAAACTGTATCCTGAGATTGGAGGAACAAGAAGGACTTGAAACTCTTGACGAACAAGATGCTAAAATTCTTGCGTTGCTTTTGGCGGAATATAGAGATGAGAATGGTTTAGTACCGCCTGCGGTCCAAGAGTATAATCGGAATGTTCTGATGGCTGTGCAGCAGAAAATACCATTGGGAAACCTAGACAATCATCAGATTCGAAATCTGCATAAGCCTAGGGTGGTTTATCGCTGCTTCATGGAGCAATGTGCAGTTGCCGGCACCATAGATACGCAAGAGTGGTCGGACAAGATATATGACGATATAAGAGATTTTGAATTGGGAGAAAATTCCAAAAATGAAATCAAAGAATTGGTAAAGCGTGAGGCTGAAATAGCAGGAGTTGAGTATTTTGCTGTTAAATACAGAGGAAATGCTGACGAGTTTGCCAACGACCTCGAAATTGATGTGAACAACGCAGAAAATACAGTAAGAATAGAGTCAGGACAAGGTGACAGAGATCAAAGAATCATAAATGAGATTGATGAACATAGAGGGACGGTTGACACCAGCATTCCCAAAACGCCACTCAGACTTTCGGGAGTCATTTCGGTAGAGGAAAAGCGGGTTTATGAAAACAAAATTATTCACTTCTCTTCAGCCATTATTACGTGTACCAGTGAGCTGGAATTTCGTAATTGTGCAATCCATTATAATGAAGAATGTGGCAGTCAAATTCGGTTGAAAGCTGGTGCTACGCTGAAAATTCTCGGATGCATGGTGGTTTGCCATGGGGAAAATAAAGAATATTTTATCGATACATGTTCAGGCGACACATGCACAATAGAGAAATCAAAATTTGTAAACTGTGTAAAATTTTT
>CAZJQX010000002.1:61743-63532 GCA_964548305.1 uncultured Lachnospiraceae bacterium | reverse complement strand
TGCGGTATGTTGTTTTCAAGATCAATCCCCGATGGGTTTCCCATCGGGGATTTTTGTATTTTTATGAATTCGGTATAAAAAACGAACATTCTGTGAATGGGACGGCTTTTCTTGACAATCGGCAGCTTTCAGGGCATAGTTACAGAAAACTTTTGAACTGTAGGAGAGTATCAGGAAAGGAGATTGCATTTGCTGCTGAATATTCTGATTTTGTTTTGCGTTGTTGTTTTTTCGTGCGTTCTACTGAACAAAATTTCAGGAAGACTGGGCATCCCGGTGCTTCTCTGCTTTATTCTTCTGGGCGTTCTGTTCGGCTCGGACGGCATTTTAAAAATTCCCTTTGAAAATTATTCCATGGCGGAGAGCATCTGCTCCGCAGCCCTCATTTTCATCATGTTCTACGGCGGCTTCGGCACGAGCTGGAAGCAGGCGAAATCAACCGCGCCGGAAGCCGTTCTTCTGTCTACAGTCGGTGTGGTGCTGACCGCTGTGCTGGTGGCGCTTTTCTGCTGCGCGGTGTTTCATATGCAGTTTGGCATGGGCCTCCTGATCGGTTCCATTGTGAGCTCGACGGATGCTGCCTCTGTGTTCTCTATTCTGCGATCCCGAAAGCTAAACCTTCGCTATAATTCGGCCTCACTGCTGGAGCTGGAAAGCGGAAGCAACGATCCGGCGGCCTATATGATGACGCTGATTTCCATTCTGGTTCTGCAGGGAAATGTCACTACCGATCAGATCCTTGAAATGGTCATACTGCAGGTCGGCGTGGGAATGATCTGCGGTGCCGGTATTGCGGCGATTGCTAAGTGGTGTTTGAGAAAATTTGATTTTCGCGAGGGAAGCTTTGATATGATTTTTATGCTGGGCGTGGCGGTGCTGTCCTATGCGCTGCCGACAGCATTTCAGGGGAATGGCTACCTCAGCACCTACCTCTGCGGCATTCTTCTCGGAAATACACGCTTCAGCGGAAAGAAAAACATTGTACAATTCTTCAACGGCTTCACCAGTCTCATGCAGATGCTGATTTTCTTTTTGCTGGGTCTTCTGTCGCTGCCGCACCGGCTGCCGGAAACCGCAGGCATTTCCATCGGCATCGCATTATTCCTGACCTTTGTGGCACGGCCTGTGGCAGTGTTTGCGCTGATGATTCCCTTCCGTAAACCGTTAAAGCAGATGCTGCTTCTGTCATTTTCCGGACTCCGCGGAGCAGCGGCTATCGTATTTGCCATGATGGCGATGGGACAGGTGGAGATTGGCGACACGATTTTTCACATTACCTTCCTGATCGCGGTGCTGTCTGTGCTCTTTCAGGGTTCACTGCTTCCGTTCTGTGCACGTGCGCTGGATATGATTGATGACAGCGATGATGTTATGAAATCTTTCACGGACTATACCGAGGAGGTGCCGGTGCGATTCATTCAGATTTATATTCCGGAGGGACATGCCTGGGAAGGAAAAACGCTGCAGGAGGTGGCGCTGCCGCCGGATCTTCTGGTGATTCTTATCGAACGTGGGCGTGAAAAATTGGTGCCGAACGGCGAAACGATGCTTTGTCCCGGCGATCTGCTGATTCTCAGTGCCGTGACATCCGGTGAGATCAGCGATGTGCAGCTTTCGGAAATGACGGCGACAGTAAAGAATGGTTATGCCGGAAAACGGATTTCAGAGCTGGAGATTCCTGCAGATGAGCTTGTGATTCTGATGAAGCGTGGAAAGAGCGTGCTGATTCCGCGCGGAAATGATGAAGTTCTGCCGGGGGATGTACTGGTGATGAATAGGTTAGCTTGAA
>CAZJQX010000002.1:58232-61643 GCA_964548305.1 uncultured Lachnospiraceae bacterium | reverse complement strand
AGAAATATACACCAAATCGGTACGGTAACGATGGAGAGCAGTGTGGACAGCACAACAAGCTTCACACCCAGCTTTTCGTTTTTGTGGTAGCGGCTGGCAAGTACGGCTGTGGTAGCGGCGGACGGCATGCCGGAGAGTACCACGCAGACAGAGGTTACGAGAGAGTCGACATGGGCTATGCGGCAGGCCACGTAGACCAGCAGCGGGACCAATATGAGCCGCACGAAACTGTAGTAAAAGGCCTCCTTATCCAGAAGCTCCCGGAAGGGGATTTCTGCCAGAATACTGCCGACCAGAAGCATGGCTAGGAAGGTGTTTCCGTTGGAAATGGTTTTTACCGTGATGTTCAGCGGCTCCGGCAGCGTATACTGCGTGATCATCAGAATCATGCCGGCGAAAACCGCCAGAATACAGGGATGCGTGATGACCTTTTTGAACAGTGCCTTCCTGGAGGGCGCGGTGGTGAAATAGGTGAGACCGACGGACCACATAAATGTACGCTGCGGAATGGTGTAAATGGAGGCATAAAGTAGACCGGTGGCACCGAAGATGCCTTCGGCGATGGTATTCCCGAGAATGCCGGCATTGGAGCAGATGGTGGCATACTGCAGTACACGCTTATCCTCATCCTTCCGGCCTGGATAGACCACGAGGCCGAGCAGATAGGCACCCAGCTGAATCAGAAGTGCTACAATGATCACTGCAAGACTGCCCATAACAATTTCATGCGTCATTTCCATCTGAAAGGATTTCAGGATGCTGGCCGGCAGGGTGACAAAAAGCACCAGATCTGTCAGCAGCTGCTTGCCTTCTGCGGTGATCAGACCGCGCTTCCTGAGAAGCAGTCCCAGTGCCATCAGCAGGAACATCATGCCCTGCATTTTAAATAAACCGTCGAAGCTCATTTGGTTTCCTCACTCCCTGAAAAATGCCGGTGCTTTGCGCACCGGCATTTTTCGAATTTTTGATACCGAACAGTTCGGTTATCCAATTGCGTCCAGCGCTTGTGCCAGGTCGGCGATCAGATCATTCTTGTCCTCAAGACCGCAGGAGATACGGATCAGACCGGCAGGTACACCGGCAGCGGCGAGCTGCTCATCATTCATCTGGCGATGTGTGGAGGTAGCGGGATTCAGACAGCAGGTCCGGGCATCGGCCACATGGGTTTCAATGGCTGCGAGTTTCAGATGCTTCATGAAGACCTCGGCAGCGGCACGTCCGCCCTCCAGCTCAAAGGAAACGACACCGCAGCCGCCGTTCGGCAGATACTTCTGCGCGCGCTCATAATACTTGTCACCGGGAAGACCGGGATAGTTCACATGGGTTACCTTCGGGTGAGCTGCCAGGAATTCAGCAACAGCTTGACCGTTTTCCACGTGACGCGGCATACGGACGTGCAGGGATTCCAGGCCGAGATTCAGATAAAAAGCGTGCTGCGGAGACTGGATACAGCCGAGGTCACGCATGAGCTGGGAGGTACACTTGGTAATGAAGGCGCCCTCCTTGCCGAATTTTTCAGCGTAGGTGATGCCGTGGTAGGATTCGTCCGGTGTGCAGAGGCCCGGGAATTTCTCGGCATGTGCCATCCAGTCGAACTTACCGCTGTCCACAATGGCACCGCCGACAGCAGTGCCGTGACCGTCCATATATTTTGTGGTAGAGTGGGTCACAATGTCAGCACCCCATTCGAAGGGACGGCAGTTGATCGGTGTCGGGAAGGTATTGTCGACAATGAGCGGAACACCGTGGGCATGGGCAGCCTTGGCGAATTTTTCGATATCCAGAACGGTCAGTGCCGGATTGGCGATGGTCTCACCGAAAACAGCGCGGGTATTGTCCTGGAAAGCGGCATTCAGCTCTTCCTCTGTGCAGTCCGGGGAGAGGAAGGTGGCACTGATGCCCATCTTTGCCATGGTGACAGAAATCAGGTTAAAGGTTCCGCCATAGATGGAGGAGGAAGCTACGATGTGGCTGCCGCTTTCGCAAATGTTGAAAAGCGCGAAGAAATTGGCTGCCTGGCCGGAGGAGGTGAGCATGGCTGCTGTGCCGCCCTCAAGAGCCGCGATTTTGGCGGCAACGGAATCATTTGTGGGATTCTGAAGACGGGTATAGAAATAGCCGCTGGCCTCGAGATCAAACAGCTGGCCCATGGCCTCGCTCGTGTCATACTTAAAGGTTGTCGACTGGACAATCGGAATCTGCCGGGGCTCGCCGTTTCCCGGTGTATAGCCTGCCTGGACGCATTTGGTGTTGATCGAATAATCACTCATTGCTGAAGCTCCTCCAAAGATTTATAATGAAGACTGCGGAAGCGCGGAATGCGCGGCAATCCGTGTATGGGCATCTGATGCATGCCGAATATTTAACAGTATAACATTTTTTTCGGCACATGAAAACAGGAAGCACTATGGAGCGGGAGTGGGGATTCTGTTACCTATGCGCTGACGTACGATGTGCTGATAGAAGATAGGGTAAGATACGGACTCGTGTAAACACGGTTCGTGCTTGAGTCGGGAGGACAAAAATGAATACAATTGCAGAAAACCTGGCGGCAGTGGAGGCACGCGTGGATGCGGCCTGCGAACGTGCAGGAAGAAGTCGTGAAGAGGTGACACTGATCGCGGTCAGCAAGACGAAGCCGGTTTCTGATGTGCGGGAGGCCATGGCGGCAGGTGCACGGGTCTTCGGAGAGAACAAGGTGCAGGAAATCCGGGAGAAAACAGAAGCCATTACGGAGCCGCTGGACTGGCATATGATCGGGCATCTTCAGGCCAATAAGGTGAAGTATCTGCCGGGAAAGGTCTGCATGATTCATTCCGTAGACAATCTGAAGCTGGCGGAAACCATAGAGAAGGAATTTTCGAAGCACGATATGTGCATCGATATTCTCTGCGAGGTGAATATGGCGGGAGAGGACACGAAGTTCGGTCTCGCACCGGAGGAGACAGAGGCATTCATTCGGGAAATCGCTGCATTTCCGCACCTCCGGGTACGGGGACTCATGACGATTGCGCCGTTTACCGAGGACCCGGAGACGAATCGCCCGTATTTCCGCGGACTGAAGGCACTGCGGGATGAGATCAATGCCAAGGAGATTCTGCCGGAGCCGATGGACAGCCTCAGCATGGGCATGACCGGCGATTTCGAGGTCGCCATTGAAGAAGGCGCCACCATGGTGCGGGTCGGAACGGGGATTTTTGGGGAGCGGAGGACTTTGCATTAGGCAAAGTCCGGAGCGAATCAGACAATCGCTGCTTGCTTCGAAAAGAAAACAGAAAAGATATGGAATAAGCGAAGCAAGAGCGATTGCCGGCGAAGCCGGTTCGTCGAGAGCGACAGGCTCGAGACGAATCCAAGGAGGACTTTGCATTAGGCAAAGTCCGGAGCGAATCAGACAATCGCTGCTTGCTT
>CAZJQX010000002.1:36598-58132 GCA_964548305.1 uncultured Lachnospiraceae bacterium | reverse complement strand
AGGCTCGAGACGAATCCAAGGAGGACTTTGCATTAGGCAAAGTCCGGAGCGAATCGAAAGAGCTGATTATTTCTTCCTCAGAAACCATCCGATCAGCAAACTACACAGCAGCTCTGTGGCCGGGACGGCGAGCCAGACACCTGTCATGCCGAGCACAGCAGAAAGCAGCGGTGCCAGAAGGATAATGCCCAGAAGTCCCCGCAGAATGGAGGCGACGAAGGCCTCTATAGCGCGGTCCGTGGCACTGAGGAAACCGGAAGCTGCGATGTTGAAGCTAGCAAAAAGCAGTCCGATAAAGTAGAGCCGGATGCCGCGCACCGCATAAGCCGTCATTTCTGCATTGCCCTCACTGTTGAAGAGCGCGGAAATCGGTGTCGGAAAGAGATTCAGCAGCAAAAGCATGAAAACCGCCAGAATTTCGGCGGTGGCTGCGGCATAGACGAGCAGCTGCTTCACGGCATGCCGGTCGGCGCGTCCGTGGGCATCGCTCATGAGCGGCTGGCTTCCCTGCGCGACACCGTTGAAGATCGCAATTGCGACGATGTTAATGTTGGCGATGACACCGTAAGCGGCCACGCCGACATTTCCCGCCAGGGCGAGAATCAGCGCGTTAAAGACCACGGTGGTGACGCCGTTTGACAACTCGCCGATGAAGGACGAGAAGCCGAGCCGGGCAGAGATGAGGAAACGGTGCAGGGACGGCAGCTGCAGCTGAAAACGAATGTGATTGTTCTTTTTCCGGAAGTGCAGAAGGCAGATGCCGATGCCGACAATCGGTGAAAAAGCGGTGGCCAGAGCCGCACCGGCCATGCCGAGCCCCAGCGGAAACATCAATACATAGTCAAAGATCACGTTGAAGACACTGCTGGAAAAGGTGGCGATCATCGCGAGGGTCGGATCATCATCGTTCCGCACGAAGGCATTGAAGACCTGATTCCACATAAAAAACGGCGCAAAGCACATAAAAATACGCGTATAAGAGAGGCCGGCTGCCGTAATTTCCGCATCCGCGCCCATTATGTGCAGCACAAGCGCCGGATTCAGTACGCCCAGCAGCATGAAGGGTAGGCCGATCAGCGTGGTGCAGAGCAGCGCATTGGTAAAGAAGTGTCGGCTTTCCGGATTCTTCTGGGCTGCGAGAATTTTGTAGCGGGTGGCGGAGCCCACGCCGGTCATGGCGCCAAAGGCATAGATCAGGTTATAAATGGGCAGCACCAGATTCAGTGCCGTGATGCCGTTTGTGCCGGCCGAGCGCGCAATAAAGATGGTGTCGGCAAGTACATAGGCGGACATGCCCAGCATGCCGAAAATATTCTGGAGCACGTAGCGCAGGAACTGCCGCTGTATGTGCCCTGTGCCGTTGCTTCCTATATTAATGTCTTCGCCTCCGGTCGGCTGGCTTGTGCCGATTTTCACAGAAATACCCCCTTGCATATCTGATAATAAAAGACTATTTTTAACCCGAGGGATAGGATAGCGCAAGCCCTGCTTCTTGGCAAGCAATATTGAAGCTGCGCTGTCGGAGAGGAGCGGCTATGCTGATTATGATTCTGGAAATTCTGGGAACCATTGCCTTTGCGGTTTCTGGTGCAATGGTGGGCATTCGGCGGGGCATGGATGTGTTCGGCGTGACGGTGCTGGGTGTCGTGACGGCAGTCGGCGGCGGCATGGTGCGGGACGTGACCATGAACAAGGTGCCGGCGGCGCTGACGAGTCCGCACTATGTGGTGATGGCGATTGTGACATCTCTGATTGTGTTTACAGTGGCTTTTTTCAGGAAGCGTCTGCCGGAAATGCGGGCAAAGCAGTTCTATGATGTACTGATGCTGCTCATGGATTCTCTGGGGCTCGGCATTTTCACGGTCATGGGCGTGCGTGCCGGTTTCGAGGCGGGCTATGCTTACAATTCCTTCCTGCTGGCCTTCCTCGGCGTGATCACGGCGGTCGGCGGGGGACTTCTCCGGGATATGATGGCCGGTGTGCCGCCTTATATTTTTGTAAAGCACGTATATGCCTGTGCCTCTGTGGCCGGTGCGGTGCTCTGTGTCTTCCTGTATCATGCGGTGGGGCAGGATGCGGCGCTGATCTTCCCGGCAATTCTTGTGTTCGTGATCCGGATTCTTGCGGCGTGGTTCCGCTGGAATCTGCCGCGGGTGGAGTCATTTGATTAAAAACGCAATCTTTTTGCATTTTCTCTTGACATAGCTCCTCCGAAACCATAATATACATTTTGCAAATCAATTGCGAATTCGCGCACCCGGTATTTGCCGGGTGTGTTTTTTATGGTAAATGTTTGGCACGGCAGCGATGAGATGCTGAACCATTTTATTCCGGAGGACAATCATGAAAAAAAACCATAGATATGCACCATATCTGCGTCTGCTGGCGTTTATCGCCGGCGCAGCTCTGCTCACCGCCTGCGGCAGTAAAACGACAACCGGCACAGCGGCAGGCAGTGATACGAAGACCGCGCAGGAAGGCGGCAGCGATCAGGACAAGCTTCAGGTCATGGCCAGCTTTTATCCCATGTACGACTTTGCACTGAAGATCGGCGGCGAATATGTGGAGGTGACGGATATGGTTCCGGCTGGTACGGAGCCGCATGACTGGGAGCCGGCGCCGAAGGACCTTGCGAAGCTCGAGGAAGCGGATGTTTTCGTATACAGCGGTGCGGGGATGGAATATTGGGCCGAAGACATTTTAACAAGCATACAGAATACGAAGCTGGTGACGGTCGAGGCGTCAAACGGCATCACGCTGCTGGATGTCGAGGATGGAGAGACAGCAGAGCAGAGTCATGAACACACACACGGGGACACAGACCCGCATGTCTGGCTGGATCCGATAAAGGCAAAGCAGGAGATGGCGAACATTCGCGATGCGTTTTCGGAGGCAGATCCGGCACATGCGGAGGACTATGCGGCAAACTATGAGGAAGCCGCAGCAAAGCTGGACACACTGGATGCGCATTTTCGGGAAACGCTGGCCGGCTGTACAAAGCATGAAATCGTGGTTTCTCATGAGGCCTTCGGATATCTTTGTAGTGCCTACGGCATCACACAGATGGGAATCGAGGGGCTGATGCCGGATTCTGAGCCGGATCCCGCACGAATGGCGGAGATCACGGACTTTGTGCGCGCGCATGATGTGAAGGTGATTTTTTCCGAGGAGCTGGTGTCTGAGAAGGTGGCGCAGACCATCGCAAAGGAGACCGGCGCGGAGGTGGAGACGCTGAACCCGTTGGAAGGCCTCAGTGAAGAGGATCAGGCGGCCGGGGCGGATTATTTTTCTGTCATGGAGGAC
Source organism: uncultured Lachnospiraceae bacterium (assembly GCA_964548305.1). Taxonomy (GTDB): domain Bacteria; phylum Bacillota; class Clostridia; order Lachnospirales; family Lachnospiraceae; genus Oribacterium. The sequence goes on along the minus strand of CAZJQX010000002.1, from coordinate 54,829 downwards.
AATCTTGCAAAGCTCGCGGCTGCACTAAGCTAAAGAAATGCGGATTAAATCAGCGCTTTCCTAACCGACTTGAAATGCGTTCATAAGAATCACGCATCAGGAAAGGGTTGATGCCGATTCAGAAAGGAGCACAGATGTCAGAGCGAAAGACATATACCACCAGGACCAGGACGGAGATCCTGAATTATCTTAAATTAAAGCGGTCGATGACGGTCAGCGTGACGGACATCCGGGAATATCTTGCAGAGGCAGGGATTGAGGCCAACAGCACGACGGTTTACCGCTATCTCGATAAGCTCTGCGCGGAGCATGCGGTGATCAAGTACCCGGATCTGTCCGGTGAGAAAGCGGTATATGAGTATGCCGGCGAGGATCATCATTGTCTTGAGCATCTTCATTTAAAGTGTGTGCGCTGCGGCCGGGTGCAGCATCTGGACTGCGATTTTATGGATGCGTTCCGTGCGCACATTCTGGAACACCATCATTTCCGTCTGCAGTGTGCGGGCGGACTCCTCTACGGGCTGTGCGAGGCCTGTGCTGCGGAGGATAATGCCGGCGGCACGGCGCTGCCGGAAAAGGCCCATGCCCATGGCTGCGACTGCCATCATGAAGGAGGTGCAGAGGATGGAGAATGAAAAGAAAGAAATTATTTCGGTAAAAAATCTGCACTTCGCTTATTCGGATTCGAATACGGATGTGCTGGAAGGCGTGAGCTTCACTGTGCGGCAGGGAGAATTCGATGTGCTGCTGGGGCAGAACGGCGCGGGAAAAAGCACGCTGCTGAAGCTTCTGCTCGGTGAGCTGTCGCCGGAGAACGGCGGAGAAATCCGTCTCTTTGGAGAGGATGTGCGGCGATTCAAAGGATGGCACCGTATGAGCTTCGTGCGGCAGAACGGCATGCAGGCATATCAGAACTTCCCGGCAACGGTGCTGGAGGTGGTGACCGCAAATCTGTACCACCGTATCGGATTGTTCCGTTTCGCCGGAAAGAAGGAGCACGCGAAGGCAGTGCAGGCGCTTTCCGAGGTCGGCATGGATGGCTTCAGAAACCGGCTGATCAGCCATTTGTCCGGCGGCCAGCAGCAGAGAGTGCTTCTGGCGCGGGCGCTGGTGAACGATCCGGAGCTGATGATTCTGGATGAACCGACAGCCGGTATGGACGAAAACAGCATTGCGGAATTTTACCGGCTGTTGGCGGCTGTGCAGAAGCAGCACGGTGTAACGATCCTTATGGTGACGCATGATCCGGAAAGGGTGCGGCACCTGTCTGACCACATTTTCCATCTGGAGGACGGCAAGGTGCATCGGGAAATTGCAGGGCAGCCTTCGGCAAACAGAACGGCAGAATAAGAGAGGCGAGGAAATCCTATGGAAATTTTTCAATACAGTTTTATGCAGCGGGCTTTTGTGGTCGGCATCCTGCTTGCAGCAATTATTCCCTGCATCGGTATGGTCATTGTTTTTAAACGTCTCTCCATGATCGGCGATGCTCTGAGTCACACATCGCTGGCCGGAGTAGCTGCCGGGCTTCTTCTGAATATCAATCCGATTTTGGCGGCAGCGGTGGCCTGTGTCTGCGCCTCCTTCGGCATCGAAGCCATCCGGCGGAAGCTGCCCCGCTTTTCGGAAATGTCCATTGCCATTATGATGAGCACAGGTGTAGGCCTGGCGGGCGTTCTGTCCGGATTTGTGAAAAATGCCAGCAGCTTCAACAGCTTTCTTTTCGGCTCCATTGTGGCGATCAGCGACATGGAGCTTTATGCGGTGGTGGCAGTGAGCCTGGGCGTATTTCTGATGTGCCTCCTTCTGTATAAAGAGCTTTTTTACATTACTCTGGATGAGCAGAGTGCCCGTCTGGCGGGCGTGCCGGTAAAAACCGTCAACTTTATTTTTACGGTGCTGATCGCACTGACGGTTTCCGTGGCGGCCCGGACGGTGGGATCGCTCATCGTATCCTCCATGATGGTGGTGCCGGTGGCCTGTGCCATGCAGTTCGGAAAGGGGTATCGGAGCACACTGCTGATTGCGGTGCTGCTGGATGTGATCTTCATGATCATCGGCCTGTTTGCGGCCTACTATCTCGGACTGAAGCCGGGCGGCACTATTGTGCTGGTGGGTGTCGTTTGTCTCGTGCTGGAGCTCTGTGTGAAGCGGCTTTGCTGATCACCTCTGACTGAGGATTTCCACCACATCTAGGAAGACAGCGGCACCGTTCTGCACGTCTTCATCTTTCGTGAATTCCTTCGGATTGTGGCTGATGCCTCTGACACTGGGGACGAAAATCATGGCTGTGGGGCAAAGCCGGGCGATCATCTGGGCATCTTGTCCTGCACCGGAAACCATGCGGCTGCAGGAGAGTCCCCGTGTCGCTGCGGCAGCCTCTGTCAGCCGGCAGATTTCCTCATCGAAGGGCACCGGATCGAAGTGCGTCAGTTCCTCTGTGCTGATTTCCACGGCATCTGTTTCAGAAAGCTGCCGGAGATATGCTGCGAGAGTGGCTTCGTCTTCGTCTAGCTTTTCCTTATCGGGATTTCGGAGATCCACCGTAAAAACCGCCTCCTCGGGAATAACATTGACGGCATTTGGGCGGAGACTGATGGTGCCGACGGTGGCCACACCGCCGGATTTTTCCACCAGCTCCCGCAGGAAGACATTGACCTTTGCGGCTGCGAGCCCCGCATCATGGCGGAGCCGCGTCGGCGTGGTGCCGGCGTGGTTGGCGAGTCCCCGGATGGTGACGCGCTGCCAGTGAATGCCCTGGAGTGCTTCCACCGCACCGATGCGAATTCCGTCGGCGTCCATGATGGGACCCTGCTCGATATGAAGCTCCAGGAAGGCATATGGCTTAATGAAGCCGGGCGCGACGGTGCCGGCATAGCCGATGCGCTTCAGCTCATCTCCGAGAATACTGTCGTCTGTGCCCACAGAGGCCAGCGCCTTCTCCAGGGGATAGCCGCCGGCGTAGACGAGAGAGCCCATCATATCCGGGGAATAACGAACCCCTTCCTCATTGGTCCAGACAGAGATCACAATAGGACGTTTGGTGCGGACGCCCGCCTTTTTCAGGACATCCACCGCCTCAATGGAGGACAGAACACCGAGACAGCCATCGTAGGCACCGGCCTGAATGACGGTATCGATATGAGAGCCGATCATCAGCGGTGCTTCTTTTTTGTTCTCTTCTGTTTCCCAGATACCGAAGATATTTCCGATGTAGTCCACCTCTACCCGGAGACCGGCCTCCTTAAGCCAGGAAACCACCTGATCCCGGCCGGCCTTTTCACTGTCCGATGCCGCGAGGCGCGTTCTGCCTCCACGGGGATCCCTTCCGATTTCACCCAATGTATGAATGCGTGACAAAAGACGTGCGGTGTTCAGTTCCATGCTGTTTTCCTCCTGTGTTCAGAATGATTGTGCGATCACAGTGTAATGCGGTTTCCGGGCGAAAAATACACGATTACAGCTTGAAAATATCACTGTATTGCGCTTTTGACTTCGCCAGTATATGATCGTAACTGTTTACGAAGGAAGGGAGCTGGTGACAGAAACGAAAACGATGGAAAAAAACAGGAGGCGGCAATGCAGGTAAGGGATATTCGTGTGGATGCAGACAAGCGGGAGCTGACCATGCAGTGGTCGGCGGATTTTCCGCTGGCGGTATATTACTCCGTCATGAGCCGGAATATTCTTGGCTATACCCGGCTGCACTGGCATCGGGAGCTGCAGTTCTGCCTGGTAACAACCGGTGCCATCCGCTTTTCCGTGAAGGAGGCGCAGTTTCTTCTCCAGGAGGGAGAGGGGATCTTTATCAACAGCGGCCTTTTGCATATGGCCAGGCCTGTGGACAATCCGGACAGCAGCTATATCTGTCTGGATGTCAGTCCCAGGCTGCTGTCGGGCTTTTCCGGCTCCGCCATGGAGCAACGCTATGTGCTGCCGTTGCTGACCGATGCGGACTTTGGCTGCCTGAAGCTATGCCCGGAAACGGAATGGGAAACGGAGATTTTGCGGAAGATACGGGAAATCCATGTGCTGCGGGAGGCAGAGGAATATGGCTGGCAGCTGGAGGTGTTGTCCCGTCTGTACCGGATTTTGCTCCTGCTGCTGCAGCATCGGCCCGCAGCGGAAAGGTCACGCCGTTCCTCCCAGGCCAATGCCTCCGTGCAGAAAATCCTGGCCCATATCGGGGCGCACTATGCGGAACCCCTGAGTCTCGGGGATATAGCGGCTGTGACGGCTTATACCGAGAGTGAGTGCTGCCGCATTTTCCGGCGCTTCACCGGAGAATCCATCTTCTCTTATCTTCGCAGCTACCGGCTGGAGCAGAGCATTGGCCTTCTCTGCGGCACGGAAATGTCCGTCAGTGAGATTGCCTACTGCTGCGGCTTTCGTTCCAGCAGCTACTACATCGAGGCATTCAGAAAGCAGCTGGGCACCACACCGCTTCGCTATCGGAGGCGTCGGCAGGACAAGAATTGCACGGATTTGCCGAGGAATTTGCTGCTTCGCAGCACAAATCCGGCGAGGGAAGTGCTTTAATCGTCGCTTCACGAATGACGGTTTGTGCTGAAAATCCGGCTGTTCGTGCGAAAACATTTTCCTGAAGAAAAAGTGTGTTATGCTACGCTTACCTGTAGTAGAGAAAGGCGGCAGAGCATGAGTTTAAAATATCAGGAAATCATAGAGAAAATGACGCTGGAGGAGAAGGCCCGGATGATGTCCGGCAAGAGTGTCTGGGAAACCCAGGATTATGAGAAATACGGTATTCCGGCTGTGTTTCTGTCAGACGGCCCCCACGGTATCCGGAAGCAGGCCGGTGCAGGCGATCACCTGGGCATTCACGGCAGCATTCCGGCCACCTGCTTCCCCACGGCGGCAGCGGTTGCCAACAGCTGGGATACGGCGCTGGGCGAGGAGATCGGCAGCGCATTGGGCGAGGAAGCGGCAGACCTGGGTGTGAACATGGTTCTGGGACCGGGACTGAACATCAAGCGGAGCCCCCTCTGCGGCCGGAACTTTGAATATTTTTCAGAGGATCCCTATCATGCCGGCAAGATGGCGGCGGCCTATATCCGTGGCATTCAGAGCGGGGGCGTATCGGCCTGTCCGAAGCACTTTGCGGCCAACAGTCAGGAGCTTCGCCGGATGGCCAACAATTCGGTTGTGGATGAGCGTACCTTCCGGGAGATCTATACCACCGGATTCGAAATCGCGGTAAAGGAGGGACAGTCCAAGGCGATCATGTCCTCCTATAACGAAATCAACGGCGTCTATGCCAATGAGAATTCTCACCTGCTGCAGGAGATCCTGCGGAAGGAATGGGGCTTTGACGGTGTTGTGGTGTCGGACTGGGGCGGCAGCAACGACCATGCCCTGGGCGTACAGAACGGAAGCCATCTGGAAATGCCGGGTACGGGAAACAGCGGTGTGCATGACATTGTGAAGGCAGTGAAGGAGGGCAGTCTGTCCGAGGATGTGCTGAATCAGCGGGTGGATGAGCTCCTGCAGGTGGTATTTGACATTCATAAGGCCACAGAGAAGGCGAAGGGACAGAGCTTCGACGTGGAGGCACACCATGCCCTGGCCCGGAAGGCCGCAGAAGAAAGCATTGTCCTCCTGAAAAATGAGGACAATATTCTGCCGCTGAAGCCGGGAACAAAGGTTGCCGTCGTGGGAGACTTTGCGGAAACACCCCGGTATCAGGGCGCAGGCTCTTCTCTTGTGAACCCCACCAAGACGGCAGAGTCCATTTTGTCGGTGATGGGGGATTATGATCTCGAGATGCTCTCCTACAGCAGGGGATACATCCGCAACCGGAAGCCGGATCAGAAGCTGATTCAGGAGGCCAAGGAGGCCGCAAAGAAGGCGGATGTGGTGCTGGTGTTTGCGGGGCTTGACGAGATCAGCGAGTGCGAGGGCATGGACCGGACCCATATGCTGATGCCGGAGGGACAGAGGGCACTGATTGATGAGCTGTCCACGGTCTGCGAAAAGCTTGTGGTGGTGCTGTCTGCCGGCTCTGTGGTGGAGATGCCCTGGTATTCCTATGTGAAGGGTATTGTCCACGGCTACCTCGGCGGCCAGGCGGGTGCCTCTGCCATGATGAATGTGCTGACCGGCAAGGTGAATCCCTCCGGCAGACTCAACGAGACCTATCCGCTGCACTATGAGGACACACCGGCCTTCGCCTACTATCCCAGCAAGGAGCGGAGCAGCGAGTATCGGGAGTCCCTGTATGTGGGCTACCGTTACTATACAAGCGTGCAGAAAAAAGTCCGCTTCCCCTTTGGCTATGGTCTGAGCTATACTGCATTTGAATACAGTGATCTTGAGATCACAGAGAAGGGCGTCCGTTTCCGGGTGGCTAATGTCGGCGGCCGGGAGGGTGTCGAGGTGCCTCAGCTCTATGTGGGGCGGCAGTCTGAGACCGTGTTCCGTCCGCTGCGGGAGCTGAAGGGCTTCACAAGAGTGGTGCTGCAGCCGGGAGAGAGCCGGGAAGTGGAGATTCCTTTTGATGACAAGAGCTTCCGCTTCTATGATGTGCGCAGCAATACCTGGGAGATCGAGGACGGCGAGTATACCATCTCTGTGGGCAGAGATGCCAATACGATGGAACTTACCGGAACGTTGATGGTGGCCGGAACCGTGAAAGCGGGACCTTATGACCGGGAGAAACTGCCGGACTACTTCACAGGCAGGATCACAGCAATCGGGGATGAGGAGTTTAAGACACTTTACGGACGGGAAATTCCGGACGGCAGCTGGCACGGAGAAATCGGCATCAACGATGCGGTATGTCAGCTTTATTACGGCAAGGGCATACTGGGACGGCTGCTTTGCGCTGTGCTGAAGCTGCTGCTGAAGCGGAGTGAGCGCAGCGGAAAGCCGGATCTCAATCTGCTGTTTAACTACAATATGCCGATTCGCGGCTATGCCAAGATGACCGGCGGCATCATCACCATGGATATGGCGCGGGCGCTGACGGAAATGGCCAACGGCCACCGGATCCGGGGCACGGCACACCTTCTGCTGGCGGCTGTTAAGAGAAATTAAGGTGAATATCCTGCACTGCGTCCGGCCCGGGACGCAGCCGCAGAGCACGGGGAGAGGAATGGACAAGGCATGATCAGGATTGCAATCGTGGAGGATGAGGCGGCCTATGCGGAACAGCTGCGGGAGTATCTTCAGCAGTATGAGAAGGAGCAGGGCGAGACCTTCCGAATCACTGTTTTTTCTGATGGGGACCAGATCGTTCATAAATACAAATCCGACTTCGACATCATTCTGATGGATGTGGAAATGAAATTTATGGACGGCATGTCTGCCGCAGAGGAGATCCGGAAAATCGACACGGAGGTGGTGATTATCTTTATCACCAATATGGCCCAGTATGCCATTCGCGGCTATGCCGTGGACGCGCTGGACTACGTGCTGAAGCCCGTTTCCTACTTCGCCTTTTCCGAACGCCTGAAGCGGGCCATCGAACGGATGCACCGGCGGGAGTCCAAGTGCATCATGGTGAACATCAAGGGCGGCACGGTGCGCCTGAACATCGCCAACATTTTCTATGTGGACAGTCAGGGGCATACCCTGATTCTCCATACCATTCTCGGCAATTATGAAACCACCGGTACCATGCGGGAAATGGAGGAGAAGCTCCGGGACCTGAACTTCTGCCGGGGAAATAAGGGTTATCTAATCAACCTGCAGCACGTGGACGGGGTCCAGGACGGCTGTGCTGTGGTGCGGGGCGAAAAGCTTCTTCTGAGCCGTTCAAAACGGAAGGAATTCATGGAGGCGCTGACAGAGTACTGGGGTGAGGTGGTGAAATGACGGCTTCTCAGCTGATACCGGACATTCCCCGGATCTACACGGCGCTGGCGGAATGGCTGGCTTGCCTTGTGTTCACCGTGCACCTTCGGCGGCGCTATTCTCCGAAGCAGACGGGAATGCTGGCGGCGGCATTTCTCCTCGTGCAGAGCGTTTTTCTGGTGGTGACAGACGATGTCTCGCTGGTGCTCTGGCTTCCCTGCATGCTTCTTGCGGTAGGGCTTATGCTGGCGTTTCTCTATACTTGCTGTCAGATTTCCTGCCGGGATGCCTTCTATTTCTGCACGCTGGCTTTCGTGCTGGCGGAGTTTATGGCGGCGGCAGAGTGGCAGCTGGTCTGCTGGGTCTTTCCTGGAGAGCTGCCGAATCTGTTCATTCGCGCTCTTCTGCTGGTGTTGGTTTATGTCGGGATCACTTTTGGCTTCTATCATCTGCTGCGGGGACAGCTGCCGGAGCACGGACAGCTGGCGGTGCGCGGCAAGGAGCTGATTTCCGGCGTCATCATCGCGGCGGCGGTATTTACCGTCAGCAACATCGGTTTTGTGGGAAATACGGCGGCGACAGACGGCATGTCCTCCTATCAGCTCGGCATTGCCCGGATGCTGGTGGACGGCGGCGGTCTGGCCATTCTTTTTGCGCATCTCATGCAGTGCACGGAGCTTCGGATGCGGTCGGAGCTGGACACCATGCAGACGGTGCTCCAGAATCAGTATGCGCAGTATATGCAGTCCAAGGAAAGCATTGAGCTCATCAACTATAAGTACCATGATCTCAAGCACCAGATCGCTTATCTCCGCAGTGAACAGGACTCCGGAAAGCGGGAGGCCTATCTCAGCCGCATGGAGGAGGAGATCCGGCAGTATGAGGCCCAGAACAAAACGGGCAACAGTGTGCTGGATGTGGTGCTGACCTCGAAGAGCCTGTACTGTGCGAAAAACGGCATTACCTTCACCTGCGTTGCGGACGGCACACTGCTTTCCTTTATGGATGCGGTGGATATCTGCAACATCTTCGGAAATGCGTTGGACAATGCCATCGAGTGTGAGATGAAGATTTCGGATCCGGAGAAACGGCTGATCCATGTGACGGTGGCGCAGAAGAAACGGTTTCTGATTCTTCGCTTCGAAAACTATTTTGAGGGAACGCTCTCGCAGAAGGACGGTCATTTTCTGACCACCAAGGAGAAGAACGGCTTTCACGGTTACGGGATCAAGAGCATCCGCTACATTGTGGAGAAATATGAGGGCGCCCTGACGGTGGAGACCCAGGGCAGCTGGTTTGAAATGAAAATTCTGATTCCGATCCGGGAAGAGAAGGAAAACATAGAATAAAGAGATAGAAGAGATCCGGTACTGCTTGTGCGATTCGCATAGCTTTGCCGGATCTTTTTTCGTGTTGATGCGGAAAACAACAAAACAGTTTGTGCAGAAAAAGCGCCGTTTGTGCAGATTTCCGACGAAGAGCCGATCCTTGTGTTACATTGTGAACAACAATTCCGAAAAGGAAGAATAAAAAAGGGAGGAGAATAAGATGTTAAGTGTAAACATGGATGACGTGGTTAACGTCCTGAATTCATGTAAACCGTATCTCATTGCCCTGGCCGTCGTACTGGTACTGGCCATCGGCGTGAGCATTGCGGCGGTGAAGGTGCAGAAGCCCAAGCGGCAGCTGCTGCGGAAGGAGGCGTGGCTCGCCTTTTTCCTGGCATTGGTTGTGATTGTGAACCTGATCTGCTTCATCCCCATGTCCAGCATGATTTCGCTGGTGATGGGCAATGGCACCATTACCGAGGAGACCTCAGAGGAATCCAAGGAGCTGGTGCAGAAGATTGCCGAGGAGGGCATTGTGCTGCTGAAGAATGATGAGCAGCTGCTCCCGCTGGCAGAGAACAGCAGCCTGAACGTTTTCGGCTGGGCTTCCACGAACCCCTGCTACGGCGGTACCGGTTCCGGCTCCCTGTCGGATGCCTATCCCACCGTTTCCCTGCTGCAGGGACTGGAGGATGCGGGCTTCAAGCTGAACACGGAGCTTTCCGACTTCTACACGGCTTACCGGGCAGACCGTCCCGAGGTGGGCATGTGGGCCCAGGATTGGACACTGCCGGAGCCGACAGCAGCTTCCTATACAGAGGAGATGCTGAACAATGCCAAGGCCTTCTCGGATACGGCTATGGTGGTCATCACCCGTGTGGGCGGTGAGGGTGCAGACCTTCCCACCGATGTGAGTACAGTGACCTATGAGGACAACTCCACGGAGTACAAGGACTTCGAGGCAGGCGAGCATTATCTGCAGCTCAGTAAGACCGAGAAGGATATGCTGGACCTCGTCTGCGATAACTTTGATAAGGTGGTTTTGGTATACAACGGTGCAAACCCCATGGAGCTTGGCTTCGTTGAGGATTACAGTCAGATCAAGAGTGCCATCTGGTGTGCCGGTACCGGTCAGTCCGGCTTTGAGGCCTTCGGCAAGATCGTTGCAGGTGAAATCAATCCCTCCGGTAAAACCGTGGATACCTTTGTAAAGGATCTGACGGAAACTCCCACCTGGAACAATTTCGGCAACTTCGTGTATGACAATGTAGACGAGTTTAAGTACGTGGCCACAAACCGTCATACCGGCAACGTGGATACCAACCTGCCGACATTCGTGAACTACGTGGAAGGCATTTATGTGGGATACCGTTTCTATGAGACGGCAGCAGATGAGGGACTCATTGATTATGATGAGACCGTTCTGTATCCCTTCGGCTATGGCCTGTCCTACACAAGCTTCACCCAGGAGATGGGCGACTTAACAGAGCAGGACGGCACCATCAGCTTTGATGTAACCGTGACCAATACAGGCGACGTTGCCGGCAAGGATGTGGTCGAGGTTTACTACAACCCGCCCTATACCAACGGCGGCATTGAGAAGGCCAGCGCCAACCTGATTGCCTTTGATAAGACTGACCTGCTGGAGCCGGGCGCTTCCGAGACCGTTACCATCAGCTTCTCGGCAGAGGATATGGCTTCCTATGATGAGAGTGGCGACGGCTGCTATGTGCTGGAGTCCGGCGACTATGAGATTTCCATCAAGACGGATTCTCACAACAAGATTGATTCCCGCGTTTATACCGTGGCAGATACCATTAAGTATGATGAGGATAATGCCAGAAGCACTGACGCACAGACTGCGGTCAACCACTTTGACTATGCCGAGGGTGAGGTGACCTATCTGTCCAGAGCTGACGGCTTCGCCAACTATGCTGAGGCAACTGCAGCACCGGAAAGCTACAGTATGAGCGACGATGTGAAGGCAGCATTTATCAACAATGGCGTTTATGATCCGGAGAAGTACAACGACGCATCCGATGAGATGCCCACAACCGGTGCGAAGAACGGTATGACGCTCGCAGATCTCCGCGGTGCTTCCTATGACGATGAGAGATGGGAAACCCTGCTGGATCAGCTGACGATTTCCGATATGGACACCATGATTGCCCTGGGCGGCTATCAGACCGCTGCGGCAGCCAGTGTAGATAAGGCCAGCACCGTAGACTGTGACGGACCGGCCTCCATCAACAACAACTTTACAGGCGTGGGCTCCGTGGGCTTTCCGTCTGCTGTGATGATTGCCAGCACCTGGAACACAGATTTGGCACTGGAATTCGGCGAGAGCATCGGCAAGATGGCTGATGAAATGAATGTTTCCGGCTGGTATGCACCGGCTATGAATACACATCGTTCCGCCTTTGCCGGCAGAAACTTCGAGTACTATTCCGAGGACGGCGTGCTGGCAGGCCGTATTGCAGCAAATGCAGTCATCGGCGCAGAGAAGTACGGCGTGTATGCTTATATCAAGCATTTCGCACTGAATGATCAGGAAACCAATCGAAACGTGATGCTCTGCACTTGGGCAAATGAGCAGTCCATCCGAGAGATTTATCTCAAGCCCTTCGAGATTGCGGTAAAGGACGGCGGCGCCAAGGCGGTAATGTCCTCCTTCAACTACATCGGTGCGGAGTGGGCAGGTGCCAGCTCAGCCCTCTGCAATACAGTGCTTCGTGATGAGTGGGGATTCCGCGGCTTCGTGCTGACTGACTACTTCGGTGTCTACGGCTACATGAACTCCGATCAGGCCATCCGCGGCGGTACCGACTGCATGCTGGTGTCCTATGATACAGAGACAAACCATGTGAAGGATACGAGCAGCGCCACCGGTGTGAAGGCAATGCGTCAGGCCTGCAAGAACATCATGTATACAGTGGTCAACAGCCGTGCCTATGAGCCGGAGAACCTGAATACCGGTCTTCCGACCTGGCAGATCATGGCCATCGCCATTGACGTGGTTCTGGGCGCAGCCATCATTGGCCTGGAGGTACTGACGGTAAAGAGCTATCGGAAGGCAGCCCGCAAGGCAAAGACAGAGGAGTAAGAGACAGCAATGGGCACAATCAAGAAACTTTGGGAAGGCTTTGCGGAGACACATCCGTCGGCAGCGAAATGGGTCAGAGAGGGCGGACTCTTTGTCATCGTCAGCAATCTGATCACGGTATGCAAGTATCTGATGCTGCTGTTCCTGCCGGCCCTGTTCGCGGGGCTTCCCAACATTGACTTCGGTTTTCCGGGAATCTCCCTGACCCTGTTCGGGGAGACCTTCAAATGGAATATCATCGGCTATGACAGCCTGCACGGAGGTCTGCCGTACTTCTGTGCCTACATGACCGCCATGGTGATCGGGGAGTGCATCAACTTCCCGATCCAGAGAAATCTGGTTTTCCGGAGTCATGGAAACCTGGCGTATCAGGCACTGTGGTACATCATCGCCTTCTGCATCGTGACCTGTGTGGTGAACTCCATCAACTGCATCTGGGTGGCGGTGGCCGGACTGCTGGTGCCGAACTGGATCTACAACATCGGAACGACAGTGCTGAACGGCGGCATATCCATGGTGGTATTCTTCTTTGTGAATAAGATCATCTTCCCCTCGGGAGAGGGTGAGCAGAAGGCACAGCAAATGTAAGAAATTTTTGTGAACCTAACCTGTGCTCTTGTAAAAATACAAGGCTTATGATAAGATGATTTTGCTATTAAAGACACCATATGTGACGATATTTACACGAAAATATGACGACATTTTCAAGCGAGTAGCAGATAGGCTTTTTTGTGAGAAAATTTCGCAAAAACAAAGGCCTTTGTGGCGAAAAAGACTCATCCGGGCATAGCCCGGGTGAGGTTTTGCATTTCTGAAAAGAACATCGTTTCATTACGGATAGGACTAGAAGGAGGAACAATGGCAATTTCATCATCGGATTTTACGACAGATGCCAGCGGGCTTGAGCTGAAGCAGCATGGCTCCGCTGCCTTTCCGGCAGCCTGCTATGAAAAGGATCTGAGCGAGTCGTCGGTGGCCTGGCATTGGCACGAAAAATTTGAGCTGACCCGGGTGATCAAGGGTGAGGCGGAATTTCTGGTGAACGGAAAAGAGATTCTGCTGCAGGAGGGCGAAGGCGTATTCGTCAATGTGGGTGTGCTGCACGCCTACCGGCAGAAGCCCGGCATCATGGGCAAGCTGCAGCTGATCGTGGTGGATGCGTCCATGCTGGGCGGTGTCAGCGGCAGCATATACTGGACGAAATATCTGACGCCCCTGATGCAGAACGCGATGCTGGAGTATGTGCACTTCGGAAAAGAGGAGCCGTGGGAGATCGAGGCGGCCTCTCTGATCCGTCAGGCCTGGCAGTACTGTGCGGCGGAGCCGGAGTGCTATGAGTGGTCCTTCCGGGAGAATCTGTCCCATCTTTTCGGCCTGCTGCTGCAGCATTGTGACGCGGAGGACAGGAGCAGCATAGATAATTCCCGGGAGGTGCGGCGCATCAAGAGCATGCTGGCCTATGTACAGGAGAACTACGGGGAGAAGCTGAGTCTCGAAAACATTGCGCGGGCAGGAAAGGTCAGCGCTTCCGAGTGCATCCGCTGCTTCAACAACAAGATCCACATGACGCCTTTTGAGTATCTGAATGATTACCGGCTTCTGCGGGCGGCAGAGCAGATTGCCGGCTCGAACCTCCGGATCAACACCATTGCCGGAAGCTGCGGCTTCAACGATATGAGCTATTTCTCCAAGCTCTTCCGCCGGAAGTATGAGCTGACGCCTTCGGAATATCGGAAGGCGCACCGGAAGGAAAAATAAACTGAATTTTACAATAAAGAGAAGGATGATATAGACAAATACCTATATCACCCTTCTCTTTGTTTTATGTCGATGAGAACATGTCTTAGTCCTCGGCCAGCGTCAGAAAGGCCTGCATGGCCTTGGAGAGGTAGCGGTTTCGCTTGAAGTAGATGTTGACCTCGCGGCTCGCTTCCTTCGGATCCAGCTTGTAGCAGAGGAGCTGCTCCGAATCGGAGACATGGCTGATCAGCAGGTCGCCGCAGAAGGCGATGCCCATGCCGTGCCGCGCCAGCTTATAGGCTGTGATCTGCTGCTCCGGCTCAAGGCGGATATTCGGGGTAATGCCGGCGGCGCGCAGCAGCCGGTCTGCCCGAAGCCGCGTGTCATTTCCCGGCTGCAGGAGCAGAAATGGCTCCTCTGAGAAGGCGGTCAGCGGCACCGGCGGAATCCGGGAGCTGAGATGCTGCTTTTCGCGGATCTGCTGCGGCGTGAAGGCGTAGTTTCGCACGGCTTCATTGGCGGAAAAGGAGGCCGGCACCACCAGAAGCAGCTGCTCTTCACAGAAGAAGTGCTTCTCAAAAATCGAAGGATCCATATCGGAATTGTCAATCATGAGATCCAGAGCGCCGGCGAGCAGCTTGTCCTTCAGCTCCGCGGAGGGCTCCTCCACCAGACTGATGCGGATTTTCGGATAGCTCTTCGTAAAAAGGGAGAGAAGGTGCGGCAGAATATAGGAGGCGTAGAAGTTTGTGCCGCCGATGGAGAGGGTGCCGCTCTTCATTTCGTGCATGTCGCTGACATAGTTCTGAAAGCCGTTTTCCACATCCAGAATGATTTCACAGGCACGGATATACTCCTTGCCGAGCTCCGTCAGCTGAATGGGACTCACGCTGCGGTCAAAGATGGGGAAGCCGACGGCGCGCTCCTCCTTCTTGACGGCTGCGCTGAGGGATGGCTGGCTGATAAAGAGATTCTTGGCAGCCTTCGAGAAGCTCATTTCCCGATAGACCTCATAAACGTAATGCTTTCCTTCGAACATAGCAGGGATTCCTTTCCGGCAGGGCTTCCGGTGATTTTGCGCTATAGACATTTGCCTATAATTATCTGGCATTTATATGTATTTGAAAATAACGCAGAAACGGCTTATCGTCAAGCTAAAGCGAAAGCCGCTTGAGGGAATGACGGATTTTCAGAGCATACGGAGGAAATACTATGGCAGCGGAAGCACAGGCATATCGGATGGAGCATGATTCAATTGGCGAGAAGCAGGTACCGGCAGAGGCCTATTACGGGGTGCAGACCCTGCGGGCGCATGAAAACTTCTGTATTACGGGACTTAAGATGCATCCGGAGCTCATCAACAGCGTGGCACAGATCAAGAAGGCAGCGGCCATTACCAACTTTGAGGTGGGGGAGCTCGATAAGCGGCGGGCCGATGCCATCGTGAAGGCCTGTGACGAGATCATTTCCGGACGTCTGCACGATCAGTTTATCGTGGATCCGATCCAGGGCGGCGCGGGCACCTCTCTCAATATGAATGCAAATGAAGTCATCGCGAATCGTGCGATCGAGCTTCTGGGCGGCCGGAAGGGCGACTATACGATCGTGCACCCGAACGATCATGTGAATCTGGGACAGTCCACCAACGATGTCTTTCCGTCCTGCGGCAAAATGGCGGCACTGAAGCTTCTGGATAAGGCCGAGGCAGAGCTGAAGCGGCTTGTGCAGGCGCTGACGGAGAAGTCCGTGGAATTTGATTCTGTGATTAAAATGGGACGGACACAGCTGCAGGATGCGGTGCCGATTCGTCTCGGTCAGGAGTTTCATGCCTATGCGTCGGCCTTCAAGCGGGATCTCAAGCGCTTTGAGCGGGCGAAGGAGGAGATCAGCTCACTGAATCTGGGCGGCACAGCCATCGGCACCGGTCTCAATGCGGATGTGCAGTACTTCCACCGGGTGGTGAAGAATATGTCCACCATGACCGGACAGGATCTCGTGCAGTCCTATGACATGATCGATGCGACCCAGAATCTGGACAGCTATGCTTCGGTTTCCGGCATCGTGAAGAACTGTGCCATCAACCTTTCCAAAATGTGCAATGATCTCCGGCTGATGTCCTCCGGTCCCCGCACCGGCTTCTGCGAGATCAATCTGCCGGCTAAGCAGAATGGCTCCTCCATCATGCCGGGCAAGGTGAATCCGGTGATTCCGGAGGTGGTGAATCAGGTCGCCTTCAACATCATCGGCAATGACATGACCATTGCCATGGCGGCTGAGGCCGGGCAGCTGGAGCTCAATGCCTTCGAGCCGATCATTTTCTATAATCTCTTCCAGTCCATCGAGACCCTGCGCTCTGCCGTGAATACACTGGTGGACAACTGCATCGTAGGCATTACGGCGAATGAAGCGCACTGCAGGAAAATGGTGGAGAACAGCATTGGCATCATCACGGCGATCTGTCCGTATGTGGGCTATGAAATGGCCGCAAAGATCGCGAAGGAGGCGCTGCGCACCGGCCGATCCGTGCGGGAGCTGATTCTCGAAAAGGGGCTGATGGATGAGGAAAAGCTGAAGACGGTGCTGGATCCCTATACGATGACGGAGCCGGGCATCATCGGCAAAGACCCGGCGGTGCCGTTCCGTGCCTGAGGTTGCCAAAAAAGGATGCCGGGTTTATACTTCTCCCAGAAGCAGAATTTACGTAAAGATGATGAGGTAACGAATGGAATACAGAATAGAACATGATACCATGGGAGAGGTGAAGGTGCCGGCAGAGCATTTCTGGGGCGCCCAGACCCAGCGCTCTCTGGAAAATTTCCGTATCAGCACAGAGACCATTCCGCGGGAGGTGATCCGGGCCTTCGCGATCCTGAAGTCCGCAGCGGCTTCGGCGAACCGCAGTCTGGGAAAGCTGCCGGAGGCAGAGGCGAATGCCATCATTGAGGCCTGTCAGGACATTCTGGACGGTAAGTATCCGGAGGAATTCCCGCTGAAGGTATGGCAGACCGGCTCCGGCACACAGTCCAATATGAATATGAACGAGGTGATTGCCCACATTGCGATGCACAATCATCCGGAGCTGAAGATCCATCCCAACGATCATGTGAATATGTCCCAGAGCTCCAACGATACCTTCCCGACGGCCATGAATGTCGCTGCGGTGGAGGCCATTGTGAAGGACATCTATCCGGCGCTGGACAAGCTGACGGCAACGCTGCAGCGGCTCGAAAAGGAAAATGAGGATGTGGTGAAAATCGGACGTACCCATCTTCAGGACGCGGTGCCGCTGCGCTTCAGTCAGGAAATTCACGGTTGGACGGGCATGCTGCAGTCTGCCAGGGAAATGCTGGAGACCTCTCTGCAGCCGCTTCGGAAGCTGGCCATCGGCGGCACGGCGGTCGGTACGGGGCTCAACTGTCCCGAGGGCTTTGACCGGCTCTGCGCAGAAGACATTAGCCGCTTATCCGGTGAGAAATTCGTTCCCTCGGACAATAAGTACCATGCACTGACCTCGAAGGACGCCTATGTTTTTGCTCATGGAGCCCTGAAGGCGCTGGCTTGCAACCTGATGAAGATGGCCAACGACATCCGCTGGCTGGCCTCCGGTCCCCGCTGCGGTATCGGCGAAATTTCCATTCCGGAGAATGAACCGGGCTCCTCAATCATGCCGGGAAAGGTGAACCCGACACAGTGCGAGGCCATTACCATGATCGCGATTCAGGTGATGGGAAACGATGCCACCATCGGCATCGGCGCGAGCCAGGGCAATTTCGAGCTGAATGTCTTCATGCCGGTGCTTTCCTATAATATGCATCAGTCGATCCGGCTGCTGGCAGACGGTATGCGGTCCTTTGAGGAGAACTGTGTGCGGGGCATCAGACCCAACCGGGAAAGAATGCAGGAAAACCTGAACCGTTCGCTGATGTTGGTGACCTGCCTGTCACCGTCCATCGGCTATGAGAATGCGGCGAAGTGTGCGCACCAGGCCTTCGAAGAGGGAACGACACTCAAGGAAGCCGTGGTGAAGCTCGGCTTTATGACAAGCGAGAAGTATGATGAAGTAGTACGGCCGGAATTTATGTGCTAGTAATCAACCGGGCTGAGCGGAAGCTTCGCTTCCGGGCGCCCGGTTGATGCCTTAGCGGCGAGCATTGCGATGGGTTTCGCGCAAGCTTGGCTTGCGGGTACCCATCGCTGATAGAGAGAGGAAAATAAATGAATATTTCAGAAGAGTCTTTAAAGCTGCAT
>CAZJQX010000002.1:17824-36498 GCA_964548305.1 uncultured Lachnospiraceae bacterium | reverse complement strand
AAATGAATATTTCAGAAGAGTCTTTAAAGCTGCATTATGATCTGAAGGGAAAGCTGGAAATCAAGGCGAGAGCCAAGGTGGACAGTTCTGAGGCTCTGAGCCTTTGCTATACACCGGGTGTTGCGGAGGCCTGCAAGGTCATCGAGAAGGATCCGGAGAAGAGCTGGGAGCTGACCCGCCGCTGGAATACAGTGGCAGTGGTGACAGACGGTACCGCCATTCTCGGTCTCGGCGACATCGGTCCGGAGGCCGGTATGCCGGTTATGGAAGGAAAATGCGTGCTCTTCAAGGAGTTCGGTGATGTGGATGCCATTCCGCTCTGCATTCGTTCCAAGGACGTGGATACCATCGTGGACACCATTGCCCTCCTGGCAGGCTCCTTCGGCGGTGTAAACCTGGAGGACATCGCAGCACCCCGCTGCTTCGAAATTGAGAAGAAGCTGAAGGAGAAGTGCGACATTCTGGTGTTCCATGATGATCAGCACGGCACAGCAGTGGTTGTGGCTGCCGCCCTCATTAACGCCATGAAGGTGACCGGCAAGAAGATGGGCGAGGTGAAGATCGTTATCAACGGTGCGGGCGCTGCCGGCATTGCCATCGGCAACCTCCTCATCAAGATGGGCTTCGGCAATGTGGTGATGTGCGACATCAACGGCATCATCTGCGAGGGAGATGAAGGCCTGAACTTCGGACAGGAGGCCATTTCCCACATTTCCAACAAGAATCACGAGCACGGAAAGCTGGCAGATGCCATGAAGGGAGCTGACATTTTCATCGGTGTTTCCCGGCCGAACCTTGTGACGAAGGAAATGGTGGCATCCATGAACAACGGCATTGTTTTCGCCATGGCGAACCCGGTGCCGGAGATCATGCCGGAGGACAGCAAGGCCGCCGGTGCCGCTGTGGTGGGCTCCGGACGTTCCGATTATCCGAATCAGATCAACAACGTGCTGGTGTTCCCGGGCATCTTCCGCGGCGCACTGGATGTGCGGGCTACCGACATTAACGATGAAATGAAGGAGGCAGCCGCCTATGCCATCGCGAACCTCGTTTCCGATGAGGAGCTGACTGCGGATTACATCATCCCGAAGGCCTTTGATCCGCGCGTAAAGGATGCCGTTGCGAAGGCCACAGCGGAGGCCGCCAGAAGAACCGGCGTCAACCGCATATAATCTCGGTTTTATACAGCTTTTATGAAACAGCAGGCGGGACAGATCAGCCTGCTGTTTTTCGTAAAAATGGGCAAAAACAGCAGAAAATTAAACCGAAGATGTGCATTGTGGAAAATGCATATTTTGTGATAAAATAATGGCGTTACGTATGCACATTTACGGTGGGGTTAACCATGAGACTTGAAGAGCAGGATATAGGGAATGTGGATGCTGTCCCGGAGGAAGCGGAACGGGAAACCATTCTGATCGTGGATGATTCGGAGATGAACCGCGCGATTCTGACGGAGATGCTGCAGGAGGATTATGATATTCTGGAAGCCGAAAACGGCGAGGCGGCAATGCAGATTCTCCAGAAGAGGAGCGATGAAATTTCTTTGGTACTTCTGGACATCGTGATGCCGGGAATAGACGGCTTCGAGGTGCTGGGCTATATGAATCGGGCCGGAATGATGGACATGATTCCGGTGATCATGATTTCCAGTGAGGGCTCGAAAAGCGTGGTGCGCCGGGCCTATGATATGGGCGCCTCCGACTACATCAGCCGCCCTTTTGATGCCCAGATTGTCTATCGCCGCGTGTCGAACACCATCATGCTGTATGCCAAGCAGCGGCGGCTTCTGTCCATGCTGACCAATCAGATCTATGAGAAGGAGAAGAACAACCGGATCATGATCTCCATTCTGAGTCAGGTCATGGGCTTCCGGAACAGTGAGAGCTCGGCACACATTCTGCATATCAACATTATCACCAGCATGCTGCTGGAGAGGCTGATTCAGAAGACGGATCGCTATCATCTGGATTGGTCGGAGTGCCTTCTGATTTCCACCGCCTCGGCACTGCATGATATCGGAAAAATCGGAATTCCGGACAGCATTCTCAATAAACCGGGAAAGCTGACGGCTGAGGAATTCGAGATCATGAAAAGCCACACGACGATTGGTGCGGAAATGCTGGAGAAGCTGGATGTTTACCGTGACGAGGAGCTGGTACGGATTGCCTACGAGATCTGCCGCGGACACCATGAGCGCTATGATGGAAAGGGCTATCCGGACGGCCTGAAGGGCGACGAGATTCCGATATCGGCGCAGGTGGTGAGTGTTGCCGATGTCTATGATGCCCTGACCAGTGAGCGGGTGTACAAGCCGCCTTATTCCCATGAGGAGGCCGTTCACATGATTCTGAACGGTGAGTGCGGGGTCTTCAATCCGCTGCTTCTGGAGTGCTTTGGGGATATTGCGGATCGATTGGAGACAGACCTGGAGGACCGCCGAGAGGAAGTGGACGAGGGCAGTGTTCGTGAAGAGGTATCTCATTATGAGAATGCCCAGAAGCATTTCATGGATGCCGCTGCCGAAAACATAGAGAATACGCTGAAGCACACGATGAATGAGCGAACGAATGTTTATGCCGTGGGGGGGTAAACGACACCCGACGACAGGCAGTTAAATGATGGATGTGCAAAGGAGCGGATCTGTTCTGAAGAAAGGACTATGATACAATGAATATAGAAGAATGCTATGCAGCCATGCATGAAAATTACCGGGAGGTCCTGGACCGGCTGCGGAGCGAGGCATTTATTTGCAAGTTTGTGAAGAAGTTTCCGGAGGATCCGAGCTTCACAGAGCTGAAGGAGGCTCTTGCGGCCGGAGATGCGGAGAAGGCTTTTCGGGCTGCCCATACCATGAAGGGCGTCTGCGTGAATCTGGGCTTTTCTAATCTCTATGAGCTGAGCTCGGAAATGACAGAGAAGCTGCGGGGCCGTGAGCTTGACGGCTATGAGCCTTATTTCGAGAAGCTTTCGGCGGCATATGAACAGACCGTTGCGGCCATTCAGCAGCTGGATTGAGACAGGACAGACCGGATATGAACGAAACGGTAAATGAAGAAGAGAGGAGCTTCCCGGAGAGACTGCGGAAGCTCTTTTTTTCGACTTTATATCTCAGTGCCTTTACCTTCGGCGGCGGCTACGTCATTGTATCGCTGCTCAAAAAGAAGTTTGTGGATGAGCTGCATTGGGTGGAAGAGGAGGAAATGTTGGATCTCGTGGCCATTGCCCAGTCCTCGCCGGGGGCCATTGCCGTAAACGGCGCCATCGTCATAGGCTATCGGCTGGCGGGGATACCCGGTGTACTGGTGGCGGTGCTTGGCGCGGTGCTGCCGCCCTTTGTGATTCTTACGGTTATTTCTCTCTTTTACCGGGCCTTTCAGGCGAGCTTTGTGGTGCAGGCCATGCTGTCCGGCATGAAGAGCGGCGTCAGCGCCGTGATCCTTTCGGTGGTTTATGACATGATGGCGGGGGTTGTGAAGGAGAAGGATCCGCTGCTCTGGCTCGTGCTGCTGGGGAGCTTTCTCGCTAACTATATCCTGGGCGTAAATGTTGTGTACATTATACTGTGCGTCATCCTGCTGGGATTGGTGCAGACCCTTTGGCGGGAAGGGAGGGCGAAATGATATACCTTCAGCTTTTCCTTTCCTTCCTGAAAATCGGTGCTTTCAGCTTCGGCGGCGGCTACGCGGCCATGCCGTTGATTCAGGCGGAGGTGGTGACGCAGCATCAATGGCTGAGTATTTCGGAATTTTCGGATCTTGTGACCATTTCGCAAATGACGCCGGGCCCCATAGCGGTGAATGCTGCGAGCTTTGTCGGAAACCTCATCGGCGGTCTTCCCGGTGCGCTGGCGGCCACTGCCGGCTGCTGTCTTCCCTCCTGCCTGTTTGTCACGCTTCTGGCCTGGCTCTATGCCCGGTACCGCAGGCTGAGTCTCATGCAGGGGATTCTCCGTATCCTGCGGCCTGCGGTGATCGCCATGATTTTGGGCGCAGGACTTTCCATTCTGGTGCCGGCGGTGCTGCCCGACGGATGGGCAATCCATTCTCTTCAGGACGTGGAGCTTAGGGCGCTGCTCTGGTTCCTGCTGGCCCTCCTTCTCCTGCGCCGAACGAAGCTGGATCCGGTGCTGGTGATGGTGCTGACGGGAGTGCTGGAGCTTGTGTATCGTTGTTTGTTTCACTGAAAAATCCCGATGCTGTGGTGAGAATCCGCGGCATCGGGATTTTTATGCTTCGGGGCCTAATATTTTTTTAGATAAAATAAAAAATATTTAGAAAACGGGCTGTTCATTCTCCTTTTTTGTGCTAAAATAAAAACATTCAGGGAGTTTTTGTGAAAAAGTTGGGCACTATTGACAAAAAGCGCCAGGAGAAGGCGTACAGGAGACAAAGGGGGAAATATGGCGGCATTTACGGTCAATGGGAGAGAAGTGCAGCCTTCAAAGAAGCAGAAGCTGCTGCGGTTTCTGCGGGATGAGCTTCAGCTGACCTCGGTGAAGGACGGCTGCAGTGAGGGTGCCTGCGGTGCGTGTACAGTGATCATAGATGGGGAGGTCTGCAAAGCCTGTGTGCCGGACACGGACATGCTGGCGGGGCGCAGCATCATCACCGTGGAGGGACTGACGGAGTGGGAGCAGAGGGTCTACACCTATGCCTACGGCAAGGCCGGTGCGGTGCAGTGCGGTTTTTGCATTCCGGGCATGGTGCTGTGCACAAAGGCACTGCTGGACAAGAATCCTTCCCCGACGGACGATGAGATCCGCTATGCGCTGCGGAATAACTACTGCCGCTGCACCGGCTATGTGAAGATCATGGATGCAGTGCGGCTTTCTGCGAAGATTCTGCGGGAGGGCGTGCTGCCGGAGGATGGCGATCCGGCCTGGTCCCTCGGCTCCCGGGTGTCCCGGGTGGATGTGGCGGAGAAGGTCCTGGGCTATGGCAAGTATCCGGATGACTATTATCCGGAGGGGATGCTTTACGGCGCGGCGCTGCGGAGCCGCTATCCTCGGGCCCGGGTGCTGTCCATTGATACATCAAAGGCGAGGGCGTTGCCCGGCGTGGAAGCGGTGCTTACGGCCGAAGACATTCCCGGCGAAAACAAGATCGGGCATCTCAAGCATGACCAGTATACATTGATTCCGGTGGGCGGTTTGACCCACTATCTCGGGGATGCGATTGCCGTGGTGGCGGCAGTGGACCGGGATACTGCGGAGAAAGCGAAGAAGCTTATTAAGGTGGAGTATGACCCGCTGCCCTTTGTCCATACCATTGAGGAGGCGGCGCGGCCGGATGCACCGCGGGTCTTCGATGAGGAGAAGGATAATGTATGCGCTCACAAGCATATCAGCAGAGGCAATGCTGAGGAGGCCATCCGGAGTGCGAAGTATGTGATTTCCCATCATTTCGAGACCCCCTGGACAGAGCATGCCTTCCTGGAGCCAGAATGCGCGGTTTCCTTCTATGATGAGGAGGGAGACATCTTCGTTTATTCCACGGATCAGTCGGCGCACCAGACCAAGCATGAGGTGTCGCTGCTGCTGGGCACAGAGCGGGTCAAGGTGCAGAATGCGTTGGTGGGCGGCGGCTTCGGCGGCAAGGAGGACATGACGGTGCAGCATCTCGCGGCGCTTCTCACCTATGCCACAAAGAAGCCCGTGAAAATGAAGCTGTCCCGGCCGGAGTCTCTTCTGGTGCATCCCAAGCGTCATCCTTTTTATATGGACATGACCATGGGCTGTGACGAAGAGGGAAATATTCTGGGCGTGAAGGCCGTGGTGAAGTCCGATACCGGCGCCTTTGCATCTCTGGGCGGTCCGGTGCTGGAGCGGGCCTGCACCCATGCGGCGGGACCCTATCATTATCAGAATTTCGAAATCGAGGGCACGGCGTATTATACCAACAATCCGCCGGCGGGTGCCTTCCGGGGCTTCGGCGTGACACAGACCTGCTTTGCCACAGAAACCCTGCTGAACATGATGGCGGACAAGGTAGGCATTACGCCCTGGGAGATCCGCTATCGGAATGCCATCCGGCCGGATGAGGTGCTGCCCAACGGGCAGATCGTGGACAATTCCACCGGCCTCATTGAGACACTGGAGGCGGTGAAGGAGGCATACGACAGGGCCTGGCAGGCGGGAAAGCCGGTGGGCATCGGCTGTGCCATGAAGAATGCCGGTGTCGGCGTGGGAATTCCGGATACGGGAAGAGTGAAGCTGATTGTGGAGAAGGATGAGAAGCTGCACATTTATTCCGGCGCTTCCTGCATCGGACAGGGACTGGGCACGGTGCTGGTGCAGATGGTGGTGACCAACACGGATCTTCGGCACGAAGACATTGTCTACGAGCGGAGCAATACCTGGATTTCGCCGGACTCCGGCACCACCTCCGGCTCCCGCCAGACTCTGGTGACCGGCGAGGCCTGTCGGCGGGCCTGCGAGAAATTTATGGCGGCGCGGCAGCAGGGCCTGACCATGCGGGACATGATCGGAGAGGTCTACTACGGGGAGTACCTGGCAAAGACAGATCCGTTGGGGGCGAATGTGCCGAATCCTGTGTCCCATGTGGCCTATGGCTATGCAACCCAGGTTTGTATCCTGGATCCGAAGACAAAGAAGGTAGAGGAGATCATTGCAGCCCACGATGTGGGCAAGGCGGTGAATCCCCTGTCCTGTGAGGGGCAGATCGAGGGCGGCGTGGTCATGTCCATGGGCTATGCCCTGCGGGAGCAGTATCCTATCGATGACCACTGCAAGCCCATCGAGAAATACGGATCGCTGGGGCTCTTCCGCGCCCATGAGATCCCGAAGATTCAGGCCATTGTCATCGATAAGCCGGGACTGAAGGTGGCCTGCGGCGCCATCGGCATCGGAGAAATCACCTCCATCCCCACGGCACCGGCCATTGCGGATGCCTATTTCCGCTGCGACGGGGAACGGCGCTACAGCCTGCCCCTCAGCAACACACCCTATGAAAGGAGGCATTGAGATGGTGAAGAAGAAATTTCCCTATCGTGCTGCCTTTGTGGCCTGCAACGGCGGCTGCCGTTCGGCGGCAGAAAACGGCTGTCAGGACGGCTGTATCGGCTGCAGTGCCTGTGTGGAAAAGTGCCGCTTCGACGCCATTTCCCTGAACGAATACGGGGTGGCCGAGGTGGACGAGGCGAAGTGCATTGCCTGCGGCATGTGTGTGCGGGTTTGTCCGCAGCACATCATTTCCCTCCATGAGGAGGCCAACTACATCGCAGTGAAGTGCAGCAATCATCAGAAGGGTGCAGAGGCCCGGAAGCAGTGCGAGGCGAGCTGCATCGGCTGCGGCATCTGTGAGAAGACCTGCACCGCCGGCGCCATCCATGTGACCGAACAGTGCGCCGTGATCACAGAGGAGATGTGCTTGTCCTGCGGTATGTGCGCCGTCAAGTGTCCGCGCCACGTGATCCATGACCTAAGGGGGATATTGACGGGGGTTCGGTGAATTCGCTATACTCTTCCTATGCTTACTGAAGAGGAATTTATTCAAAAATATCATATTTCATTAAATGAGCAGCAGCTGGCCGCCATGCGTTCTGTGGACGGCCCGGTGCTGCTTCTTGCGGTGCCTGGATCCGGAAAAACCACGGTGCTGGTGACGCGGCTCGGATATATGCTGTTCTGCCGCGGCATTGCGCCGGAACGGATTCTGACACTCACCTATACCGTGGCGGCGACGAAGGACATGGAGCGCCGCTTCTATGACTGCTTCGGCAGCACCGAGGGCCTGAGCTTTCGGACCATCAACAGCATCTGTGCCCGCATCATTTCCTATTACGGGAAAAAGGCGGGAAAGACGGTATTCCGTCTGGAGGACAATGAGAAGAATCTCATGGCCATGCTGTCGGAGATCTACCAGCGGGTGGAGCGGAGCTTTCCCACGGAGAGCGAGCTGCAGGAGCTGCGCACCTCCATTACCTATATCAAGAACCAGATGCTGAATGAGACGGAGATCCGGGCCATGGAGGAGGAATCCGATCTGCAGCTGGCGAAGATCTACGAGATCTATGTGAAGGAGCTTCGGCGACGGGGGCTGATGGACTTCGATGACCAGATGGTCTACGCCTTGCGGATCCTGCGAATCAGTCCGGAAACGCTGCAGTACTTTCAGTCTCTTTATCCCTATATCTGTGTGGACGAGGCGCAGGACACCTCACGGATTCAGCACATCATCATTGCCATGCTGGCCCGGCGGACGGAAAATCTCTTCATGGTGGGAGACGAGGACCAGAGCATCTACGGTTTCCGGGCGGCCTTTCCGGAGGCACTGCTGTCTTTTGAGAAGACACATCCCGGTGCCCGGGTGCTTCTGATGGAGAAGAATTACCGCTCTGATGCCGCCATTGTGAAGGCCGCAGACCGTTTCATTCAGAAGAATACCCTGCGCCACGCAAAGCATATGCGGCCGGTGCGGCAGAGTCCGGGAAATGTACGCATGATTCCCCTGCGCTCCCGAAACGCCCAGTATACTTATCTCCTGAAGGTGGCGGAGGATTGTGAAAAGCGTGCCCGACAGTGGGCAGAAGCGGAGGAGGAGAGACCCCTCTCCACCACGGCGGTGCTGTATCGGGACCACGAGAGTGCGCTGCCTCTCATTGATCTTCTGGAGCGCAGCAACATTTCCTACCGCATGAAAAATGCGGACCTCGGCTTCTTCACGAACCGTCTGGTGACGGACATTCGGAACATCATTCAATTTGCCCTGAATCCCATGGACACGGAGCTTTTCTTAAAGATTTACAGCAAGCTGCAGCTGTATATGAAGAAAAAGGACGCGGAGCAGCTTTGTCAGCTGGCGGAGCTTCACGAGGTGCCGGTGCTGGAGGCGGCGGGGATGATGCAGCTGCCGATCTACACCATGAAGAACCTGCGGGAGCTGCGGAGGGAAATGAAGGCGCTCCCCGGGGATACGGCGGAGCATGCATTGACCCGGATTCTCATGGATATGGGATACAATGAATACCTCAACCAGCACAACCTGAAGCGGAAGAAGCTGGCGATTCTCCGGATGCTGGCCCGGCAGGAGAAGCGTCCCGGTGATCTGCTGCATCGCCTGGATGAGCTGCAGCAGCTGCTGCGGGAGAAGGACAGCAGCGGCGAAGGCGGGCTTATTCTGTCCACCATCCACTCCAGCAAGGGACTGGAATACGATACCGTCTTCCTTCTGGATGTGGAGGACGGCATTTTCCCGGAAAATGTTCCCATGCCCGGCATCACGATGGAGCCGGAGGAGCGGGCAGCCTATGAGGAGGAGCGGCGGCTCTTCTATGTGGGCATCACCCGGGCCCGGCAGAGCCTTCAGATTTTCTCCGAGGCCGGCAAGCCCGCCAGCTTCACAAAGGAGCTGATGAAGGGATAGAAAGACTGTATACACGATTGACAAAAAAGCTACAATCCTGTATCATGAGCGTGGTTAGTTAATGCAAACTAACAAGGTGAAGAGATACAGGAGGATAAGACGATGCAGAAGCATTTGAGCATTGAAAAAGTAGTCGGTCGGGAAATCATTGATTCCAGAGGAAATCCTACAGTGGAGGCAGAGGTATATCTGTCAGACGGCACTGTGGGCAGAGGCGCAGCCCCCAGCGGTGCATCCACCGGTGAGTTCGAGGCCATTGAGCTTCGTGACGGCGACAAGACGAAGTTCGGCGGCAAGGGCGTTTCCAAGGCCGTAGAGAATGTCAACACCATCATCAACGATGTCCTGAAGGGCATGGATCCCCAGGATGTTTATGCTGTGGATGCCGCTATGCTGGCTGCCGACGGCACAGAGAACAAGGCAAAGCTCGGTGCCAATGCCATTCTCGCGGTTTCTATCGCAAGCTGCAAGGCTGCCGCAGAGTCTCTGGGCATTCCCCTGTATCGTTTCCTGGGCGGTGCCAATGCCAACTGTCTGCCGGTGCCGATGATGAATATTCTGAACGGCGGCGCGCATGCAACAAACTCCGTGGATACCCAGGAGTTCATGATCATGCCCGTGGGCGCACCTTCCTTCCGTGAGGCCCTTCGCTGGTGTACCGAGGTATTCCATGCACTGCAGAAGCTGCTGAAGAGCGAGGGCAACACCACCGCTGTCGGCGACGAGGGCGGCTTCGCACCGAACCTGAAGAGCGACGAGGACACCATCGAGCACATCCTTCAGGCTATCCGTGACGCAGGCTATGAGCCGGGCACCGATTTCGTGCTGGCGATGGATGCAGCCTCCAGCGAGTGGAAGAGCGAGAAGGGCGTCGGCTTCTATCATCAGCCGAAGTCCGGCAAGGACTTCACTTCCAGCGAGCTCATCGCACACTGGAAGTCTCTGGTAGAGAAGTACCCGATCTGGTCCATCGAGGACGGCCTCGATGAGGAGGACTGGGAAGGCTGGAAGGAGATGACCAAGAAACTGGGCGACAAGGTACAGCTGGTTGGCGATGATCTCTTCGTAACCAATACCAAGCGCCTCTCCAAGGGTATCGAGAATGGCAGCGGAAACTCCATTCTCATCAAGCTGAATCAGATCGGCTCCGTATCCGAGACCCTGGAGGCTATCAAGATGGCGCACAAGGCTGGTTACACCGCCATTACCTCACACCGCTCCGGTGAGACCGAGGACACCACCATTGCAGACCTGGCAGTGGCTCTGAACACTCGTCAGATCAAGACCGGTGCACCGTCCAGAAGTGAGCGTGTGGCAAAGTACAACCAGCTGCTCCGCATCGAGGAAGAGCTTGGTGCAGCTGCCGTTTACCCGGGAAAGGCAGCATTTAACAGAAAGTAATACCTGTATACGGAATACAAGCCATGCGGGATTGGAAAGAGGATATCTTTGGGTATCCTCTTTTCGTTTATCGAAAAAGGAGTATAATCAGGCATAAAATCTGTTTCAAGAAGGAGAAGCATTATGCAGGTGACACTGGCGCAGGGCGCAATGGTCTGTTTTTTTGTATTTCTGGCGGGACTGGTGGACGCCATCGGGGGCGGCGGCGGACTGATTTCGCTGCCGGCCTATCTTCTGGCGGGATTGCCGACGCATTATGCGATAGCCACCAACAAGCTGTCCTCGCTCTGCGGCACCAGCGTGGCAACAATGCGCTTCATCAAGGAAAAGCTCGTGAACTGGAAGCTGGCGATTCCCTCCATTGCGGCGGCGGTAATCGGGTCGAGCATCGGTTCACGGATGTCGCTGATCGTACCGGAGAAGGTGCTGATGACGATGCTTGTGGTGGTGCTGCCGGTGGCCGCCTTCATTGTCCTCAATAAAAAGATCTTCGGCGTGATCGAGGACGAGGAAATCCATCTGGACCGCCGGACAGTGACAACGGCAGTTCTCGCGGCGCTGATCGTGGGCTTCTATGACGGCTTCTACGGCCCGGGCACGGGAACCTTCCTGATCATCGCGTTTACGGTTTTCGCCAAATTCGGCATCAAAAGCGCCAACGCCCACTGCAAGGTGATCAATCTCACCACGAACATTACGTCTTTCGTGATTTTCCTGCTGCACGGACAGGTGCTGTTTTATCTGGGCATTCCGGCGGCCATCTGCAACATGATCGGCGGCTATATCGGTGCGGGACTCGTCATGAAGGGCGGAGCGAAGATCGTGCGGCCCTCCATCATTATCGTGCTGATCCTGCTGGCGATAAAAGTGATCAGCGGGAACTGACTTGAGGGGGACCCTCAGAAAACTGTATACAAAATGTCTTGAAAAGGCAAAGCAAAAAGCGTACACTGCTAGCCGAAAGGAGAGTAGTGTATGAAAAAGCATGGACAAATGTCGGAGACCACGGCTGTGATGGCTTTGCTTACCCTGTCGGGTGGCCTGCAGGATGCCTATTCCTATTTCGTGCGGGGAAAGGTATTCGCCAATGCGCAGACGGGAAATATCGTGCTGCTGGGCGGACATTTCTTTGAAGGCGAGTGGGAACAGGTGCCGAAGTATCTGTTTCCGCTTTGTTTTTTTGCCGTCGGCATCTTGATCACGGAGCAGATCCGGGGATACCTTCAGAATATGCGGCGGCTTCACTGGCGGCAGCTGGTGGTGGCACTGGAAATTCTGATGCTTCTCATCGTCAGCCTTCTGCCGGTCAGCGAGGTGATGGATCCCCTGGCCAATGCACTGACATCCTGTGCCTGTGCGATGCAGGTGCAGGCCTTCCGGAAGGTAAACGGCTGCGGCTACGCCAGCACCATGTGCATCGGCAACATGCGGAGCGGCATGGAATCCTTCAGTGCGTACATTCGGCTGCATGATCAGAAGCTGTTGAAGAAGGCTCTGCAGTATTTTCAGGTGATCGTCATTTTCTTTTTGGGTGCAGGTATCGGAAAACGGCTGACGGAACTGCTGGGACAGCGGAGTATATTGTGTTCCTGCGGACTTCTGCTGACGGGCTTTTTTCTGATGTTTATCCAGGCGAGAG
This sequence comes from uncultured Lachnospiraceae bacterium, assembly GCA_964548305.1. GTDB lineage: Bacteria > Bacillota > Clostridia > Lachnospirales > Lachnospiraceae > Oribacterium. The sequence continues at coordinate 24,072 of CAZJQX010000002.1, read as the reverse complement.
AAGAGAAGGAGAACTAAAAATTATTTAGAATACTTGAAAAAGTTTTAGGTTTCTACTATGATAAGGGCAGGAGGCTTGTACATTCCGGCATACAATGTGCAAAAATGATATTTTTTTATCAAAGTGGCATTGCGAAAAAATGATTGCCCATGCTAGAATGTTCATGCAAGAGACAAATTAGTCTCAACTAACGTGGAAGGCGTGGCAATTTTCCGGCCGTGCTTTCAGAATAGGAGAAACAAGATGGAAAACTTTATGTATCTCGTACCGGCAGCGGCAGTGATTGCACTGCTGTTTGCGGCCTATCTTGCGGCGAAGGTCAGCCGTCAGGAGGCAGGAACAGAGCGGATGCAGGAGATTGCAGGGGCCATTGCTGAGGGCGCCCAGGCATTCCTGACCGCAGAGTACAAGATTCTGGTAATCTTTGTACTGGTGCTGTTTGTATTGATCGGTCTGGGCATCGGTTCCTGGGTGACCGCAGTCTGCTTCGTGGTGGGCGCGCTGTTCTCTACCGTTGCCGGCTACTGCGGCATGACCGTGGCAACCAAGGCCAATGTGCGTACCGCCAACGCAGCACGCACCGGCGGCATGAATCAGGCCCTTTCCGTAGCCTTTTCCGGCGGTGCCGTAATGGGCATGTGCGTGGCCGGTCTCGGTGCACTGGGTGTCAGCCTGGTTTACATTTTCACCAAGAGCGCGGATGTGCTTTCCGGCTTCAGCCTGGGCGCTTCCTCCATCGCATTGTTTGCCCGCGTGGGCGGCGGTATCTATACCAAGGCTGCTGACGTCGGTGCCGATCTGGTGGGTAAGGTCGAGGCAGGCATCCCCGAGGATGATCCCCGTAACCCGGCCGTTATTGCGGATAATGTCGGCGACAACGTAGGTGACGTTGCGGGCATGGGTGCAGACCTCTTCGAGTCCTATGTCGGCTCTCTGGTTTCCGCACTGACCCTCGGCATCAGCGTAACCGCTGTGGTAACGGCAGGCGGCGTGCTGTATCCCCTGGCCATCTCCGGTGTCGGCCTTCTGGCTTCTATCGTGGGTACCTTCTTTGTACGGGGCGGTGAGAACGTGAATCCCCAGAAGGCCCTGACCAAGGGAAGCTATGCGGCAGCTCTGGTGGTGATCGTGGTTTCCGCTGTGCTCAGCTCTGCGCTGTTCGGCAGCTTCAATGCAGCGATTGCGGTTATCGCAGGCCTCGTTGTGGGCGTTGTGATCGGCAACATTACCGAGTATTACACCTCTGCAGACTATAAGCCGGTGCAGACCATCGGCGTACAGTCCGAGACCGGTGCTGCAACAACCATCATCAGCGGTCTCGCCGTTGGTATGAAGTCAACAGCCCTTCCGCTGCTGCTGATCTGTGTGGCTATCTTCATTTCCTACAAGGTAAGCGGCCTCTACGGCATCGCGCTGGCAGCTGTCGGTATGCTGTCCACCACCGGCATCACCGTTGCCGTTGATGCTTACGGCCCCATCGCCGACAATGCCGGCGGTATCGCCGAGATGTCCGGCCTCGATGAGTCCGTTCGTGAGATCACTGATACACTGGATTCTGTCGGAAATACCACAGCCGCTATGGGCAAGGGCTTTGCCATCGGTTCTGCAGCCCTCACAGCGCTGGCACTGTTTGTATCCTATGCCAATGCTGTTAAGCTCGAAAACATTAACATCCTCGACTACAGAGTGATCATCGGTGTATTTATCGGCGGCATGCTGACCTTCCTGTTCTCTGCCTTCACCATGGAGTCCGTTTCCAAGGCAGCCTACAAGATGATCGAAGAGGTGCGCCGTCAGTTCCGCGAGCACCCGGGCATCATGCAGGGTACAGAAAAGCCGGATTACACCTCCTGCGTAGGCATCTCCACCACAGCAGCGCTTCATGAGATGCTGCTTCCGGGACTGATGGCTGTCATCGTACCGCTGCTGGTCGGTGTGGTACTGGGCGTAGAGTCTCTGGGCGGCCTTCTGGCCGGCTCCCTGGTTACCGGCGTTCTGATGGCGATCTTCATGTCCAATGCCGGCGGCGCCTGGGACAATGCGAAGAAGTACATCGAAACCGGTCACCACGGCGGAAAGGGCAGCGAGGCCCACAAGGCGGCTGTTGTCGGCGATACCGTCGGTGATCCGTTTAAGGATACCTCGGGACCGTCCATCAACATCCTGATCAAGCTGATGACCATCGTGTCTCTCGTATTCGCTCCGCTCTTCCTTGCCATCGGCGGACTGATCTAAACAACATACAGTTTCACTTATCGGAGGCCGATTTCGTATCGGCCTCTTTTCTTTTATGCTATAATATCCTTATTCAAGACCGAGATGCATTTAAGGAGATGTGAATATGGGATACTATTTAAACCCCGGAAGTGAACGATTCCGCACAAGCTTACGCTCACAGATCTATGTGGATAAGTCACTGCTGATTGCAGAAATCAACAAACTCATAAGAACAGAGCAGAAGTATGTCTGCGTCAGCCGCCCGCGTCGTTTCGGTAAATCAATGGCTGCGGATATGCTGCTGGCTTATTATAGCAACGGAGAGGACACCTCTTCGCTGTTTGACAATTTAAAAATCAGCAAAGAAGCATCGTATCATGAACATTTGAATCAATATGATGTGATTAAGATTAATATGCAGGAGTTCCTGAGTGCAACGCACGATATCGATAGTATGCTGGCGGCCTTGCAAAGACGTATTGTCATGGATTTAAAAATGGTCTATCCGGAGACTGTAAACGAAGAAAATCTGGTTTGGGCAATGATGGATGTATATTCTCAAACGAAGCGACCGTTTGTTATCCTCATTGATGAATGGGATTGCCTCTTCCGCGAATATGCACATGATACCGCAGCCCAGAAAAAATATCTGGATTTTCTGCGTGTGTGGCTAAAGGATCAGTCATATGTAGCCTTAGTGTACATGACGGGTATTTTGCCAATCAAAAAATGCGGTTCTCATTCCGCATTGAATATGTTTTCAGAGTATTCCATGACGAATCCGAGAGAGTTAGCCCCGTATTTTGGATTTACTGAGGATGAAGTAAAAGACCTTTGTGTGCAGCATGATATGAGCTTTGAAGAGGCAAAGGCCTGGTATGATGGATATGAATTGGTGGAGTTACATGCCGGTGGAAAAACAACGACGCATTCCATGTACAGTCCAAAATCTGTTGTGGACGCCATGCTGAGTCATGTATACGATACGTATTGGAATCAGACCGAGACCTACGAGGCACTGAAGGTTTACATCCAGATGAATCTGGACGGACTGAAGGATGCGGTCATTAAAATGCTGGCAGGGGAGCGAGTTGTAATCAACACCGGAACGTTCACTAATGATATGACAACATTTTCTTCCAAAGACGATGTCATGACCCTTTTGGTGCATTTGGGATATCTTTCATATTGTCGTGAAAATAAATCCGTTGGCATTCCCAACAAAGAGGTTTCGCAGGAGTATATCAATGCGATAAGTACCATGAGCTGGGGAGAGGTCATGCGTTCTGTTACAGCTTCCAAGGAGCTTCTGGAAGCTCTTTGGGATATGGATGCCAATGCTGTAGCCGCAGGTATTGAACGGGCCCACGAAGAAATATCGATTCTCAAATACAATGATGAGAATTCCCTGAGCTGTACGATCAATCTCGCATTCTACTTCGCGAGAGAATACTACACGATCATCCGGGAGCTTCCGACCGGAAAGGGATTCGCCGACATTTGCCTGATTCCGAGACAGCTGCACGCAGATAAGCCGGCGGTCGTCATTGAACTCAAAAAAGATAAGAATGCGAAGGCCGCCATCGATCAGATCAAGCAGAAACATTATGTCAAAGCACTTGAAGGTTATAAGGGTAATCTGCTTTTGGTCGGTATTAACTACGACGAAGATAAAAAGCACAGCTGCGAGATTGAAAAAATGGAAATTTAGCGAGCAGTTTCACTTAGAAGAGGCCGATTTTATATCGGTCTCTTTTTTTGCGGGATATCGCGGAAACTGTGTCCCTATTGTGTCTTTTGATGTGATAGAATACAGGCATCAAAGTAAAAATTAGCTTTTTAGGAGGAAAATATAATGCCTAGACCGGAAAGAAACATGACAATGCGAGAGCTGGAGGAGCTGTTCCAGGACATATTAGCGAAGATGTATGCGGAATTTCATAACGATGAAATGGAAAAATATGACTTTTCGCAGGGATTGGATGAGTATCTTGTAGAGGATCTCGGAAATGATCTCGGGATACTTGCTGAGATGAACAAGGTCAGGCATAAGATTGAACCGTTTGACATCTTTGCGGAGCCGAAGGTAAATGAAGAGGGAAGTGTAGAGCAGCTGCTCGATGAATTTATAGACGCGCTGATCGATAAAAATCTGCAGCTTTCTGATAAAACGAAGCTTGTTAATGCGGATGAAAAGACAGAACTGGAGCTGCTGGAGAGAATACTTCGTGCGCCGAATGCGACGACACAGGTTCATCAGCTTCTGCAAAACCGCATACTGGAAAATTTTGCAGCAGAGGATGGTCTGTCACTGGATGAGAAGCTGGAAAATTTTGCATTATCGGAAGAACTGCTTGATCATGTATCAACGACAGTGAGCGCGAAGGCAGAGATTGATAAAGCCGGAAAGGATGTGAAAGCAACCGGGCTCTATAAGCAGATTTTCAATGCCTACAGTAAGGCGCAGGAAAACGATAACGCTCATTACATGCAAGTGCTGGATAATTTGTTCATCCTTAGCCCTTATATGAATAAACTCAAAGCGCCGGTAAAAGCGGATTACGAAGCGCAGAAAAATCCGCAGGAGAAGAAGGCAGAAGAACCGCAGAATGTGGAAGCGCCGCAGATTGTGGCAGAGCGGCAGGAAGAAGTGCATATTGAGGCGAAGGAGAATATTCCGCAGAATAATGCAGAGCCGGAGATTGTTCGGGAGAATGAGCAGCCAAAGAATGCCGAGTTGCCGAAATCGAGCTTTGCGGAGCTGTTTAACCAGGCGAAGTCTGCCAATGATATTATTCCTGTAACAAATGAGCAAAGAAAAAATCAGGCAAAGGCGGAGTATCTCGATGGTTATACGACATACATCCGAAACCATCAGAACTCTAAGATCAATTCGAACAGTACGGAGGAGCTGCAGAAAGAGCTTAATGCTGCCGGAAACGATGAAAAGCTGAAGCGCTACCTTGAAAAGCGAATCAACGGCATGCAGAAGATAGATCAGCTTGCGGAAAATGCGAAGCTGGGACAGCCGAAGCCGGCAACATTGACGAGTGACGGCGGCATTGTCCTGACAGGTGCTAAGCAGAAGAGCATGCAGAACACGGAGCATGGCTGCTGGTCTGTAGCCCTGGCAACGCTTCTGGATTACCGTGGTGTCGAGATTGATCAGGAGACGATCCGTGCGTTTCGCCCGGATGTCAATTACGACCTGAATAATGATCATACCATTGAAGATCTGGCCAACGCTGACGATAAAAATGAACTGGAGAATTATGCCGGTCTGGTACATACAGTGCTTCCCAATACCGCAATGAATGCGGCTATGGTGTCGAACCCCAGCAAGGACGTGGCAACAAATGCGTTTAAGGCAATACTTGATAAAGGTTTCAAGGAGAGCAATTCACCAATCGCAGTTCTTACGGGAAATGGAGGTCATTATAAGACAATCTACGGCATGGGAAAGGATGCTGATGGAAAAGACAGCGTACTTGTCTATGATCCGATTGCTGATGCTCCGCAGAGCATAACGATAGATAAATTTATTGACAGCTGTAATGCCGGAACAGAAGATGAAAATGGCAATATTGCTGTTTCGCTTTACAGAGTATCCACTGTGTGGCTGGAGGATATGACGCTTGATAAAGAGAGAAAGCTGAGCGGAAACCTGGCCAATGCAGATGTGCGATATGATGAAAAAGGAGATGTCAAGGGAAGAGAGGAATATAGAGTACGCCTTGCCGGCAAAGACGGGGTAAAGTGTTTTGCGGGTGCTGAGCTCGGGGTAGATAATATTAAGATTCACTCCTACATTCCGTCAAAGTTCAAAAATCTCGAGCTGAAGAAGGAAAATGAAGTCAAGGCAGAGGCGAAGCCTGCTCTGGAGAAAGAGGAGCCGGCAGAGAAAAAGCATGAGCCGGTGAGGTATGCGAATGGCAATGTTATTATAGAGGATGAGGTTGATGACGAAGATGAGCTGGATCCGGTAAAGGAAAACCCGGCAGAGCCGCAGATCGAGAAGGCTCCGGCAGAGC
>CAZJQX010000002.1:15861-17724 GCA_964548305.1 uncultured Lachnospiraceae bacterium | reverse complement strand
GAAGAGGAAAACAACAATAAAGAAGAAATCCCTATCATTAAAAATATAGAGTCAAATGATGGTAGTATCCTGCTAGGTATAGAGCCAAATGATGATAATATCATTGCGGATAAAAGTGCGCGAAGTGCGATCTTTGAGAAGGATTTGCCAGATCCGATGAAGAAAAACGGAAGGTATGTGCCTGAAAATAATAACGATCACTACATTTTTGAGAATTATGAGATTGCCAACGTTAAGGATATAGCACGTAATATCTATAACGGAAGGACTACGAATAATACGGCTTTGACCCTTTTGCGGAATACAGATATTGCGCAAACATTCACAGCGGATGCAGGAAAGCTGAATAAGGATGCCTTTGATGTTTACATTGCGAGTCTCAAGAGCTTTGGTCCGACTGGAGGCGTCACGAAGTCCCTGAAAAAAATGGGCATGACAGAGGATAAATCCAAGAAGCTTCAGAAAAAACTGGAAAAAACTGGAAAGATTTCTCGCGCAGATGCCATTCGGAAAGAAATTTTTGATTCCGTGAGGGACCTTCAGAGAGATTTTGAACGGCAATTGGGTGATGGTTATGTTGAAGGAAAACAGCTTCCGGTTTTGAATGAAAGCGGTATTGACCAACTGCAGAAGGCCTGTGAGGAGTATTTTCAGTATGCAGATGGCTACCATAACAATGCTGAAAATCGTGCGGTGCGTTCGATCGCATTGAGTGCGGGCATGGCAAAGCAATTTTGCAACGGGCCGTTCATGAATGAGAAGGAAGCATTAAAGGCATCGCTTAAGACGAGCATAGGAAGGGCAGCCAATGAACTGAAAAAAATTTCCGAGCACAGAGTATCTTCCAATTCGGAGCTTTTCAAAAATTTTTACAATGCTTTGAGTGGTGTGAATTATTTGCTGGGCAATGGCTATCTTGGCAAATTGAAGGGAATGGATGCACCGGCAGTGCCGAAGGAACTTAACATTTCAGTTATTGATAATCTGAGGGAACAGGCTAAGAAATATAGTGAGGCCAGAAACTTTAAGAAAGATGATGATGATCAGGGACGCAAGCGGCTGGATATTGCAAATGATGTCAAAACGCTGTGTGCAGGTGCAGAATTGCTGCTGTCAGCAAATAAAACGATGCAGAAGACAGCAGAGTATAATCCGAGCAAGGAGGAACTGGATAATATACTGAAAAATCAGGACATTGATGCAGCAATAAAAAAATATGAAGATTTAACAAAGCTTTTGAAACAAGAAGAGAAGGCAGAACTTAAAATTGAGGGCTATATTTCGAATAATGCGAAGCTTCGAAATGGACTGTTTATCCTGAATAAGACAAAAGACGCATGGGATGATGAATTAAGGGAAGTGGTGCCGTTCCTTGAAAAACTTGGAGAGAAAACAAAAGCGTTTATAAACAGGAAGGATATTCCGGAGAAGCTCGAAGCTTTAAAGGATCCGCTTTCTAAAGCGGACGAGAAAACATGGGATTATATTAAGAAAAATTCAAACAAAGACTTAAAAGAGCCTAAAAAAACGCATTATCAGGTGATTTGGGATATGCATGAAGCTGTATCGGCGTATAGTAATCAGCTTGATTATTATAGAGATAGAATCAGCGATGTTAAATCAGCAAGCGAGTTAAAAAAGAGCCCGTATATCCTGCAGGCATTGCAGGAACGTAAGACAAGGGAAATGGAGGATGCTAGGAAAGCTTTCGAGGAAAAACAGAAACTAAATGCAATGGAAGAATTAAATGCAATGAAGAAGGCTGTTTTCCAAAAGGAACATGAAAAAACTGTAGAAAATGATAAGCCGCTTCCTGAAATTGAGAAAAAAGCGGCGCTGATGAGAAAAAATTTCGAAAGAGAA
>CAZJQX010000002.1:13318-15761 GCA_964548305.1 uncultured Lachnospiraceae bacterium | reverse complement strand
AAAGGCGCCTGAAAAGAAACTGCTCAAAGCTGCTGGTCTTGAAGAGCAAACGAAGAACAAGCAGCAGAACGAGATGAAGGACAACAAGCAGAACAAGCTGACACGCAATTCCATATTCGGAGGTACATCGGCATCGGGCAAGAAAAGTGAGGCTATGCTGATGAAGCGGTTGGATAAAAATGCGGACGCGCACGCAATGCATGATGCTATCTTCCGAAAGAGAACCGAAAATACTGAGCGAAAATTAGAGAAATTGCGTGCAGAAAAAACGCAGGAAAAAGATGCAAAAATAAATATATTGCAGCAGCGAATTAAAGAAAATAAAGGAGAATTAGAAAGACTTGAAAATCTACGTAGAGGGGAATTGAGGAAATTAAAAGAAAACGGAAAAGAATTATTCAAAAATATGAAAGAAAATATGGAATATACCCTTAGGTCGGAGTTATTGATGAGAGTCGCAAATTTTTCGCAACAGTATGATGAGGTGGAATGGAGACGAATTTTTACATATGACAAGGAGATAATCAAAAAAGCGCAAGAAATTACAGATGGATATATCGCAGAAAAAGAAGAGTTAAAAAATACGGCAAAGAGAAAAGAAAAGAAAGGATTAACGGAAAAAATAGAAAATGCGAAAAATGCAAAAAAGGCATTGGAGCAGATTCGAAACATTTGTGAAAATATTTATGAAATGGATCATCAGAAGAAATTTCATGAGAAGTACAACAAAATAGAATCTGAAATTTTGAATGATGAGAGATTGCTGGACTCTCTGAAAAAAAGCAAAGAAATGCTTGATCTCAAGAATCTTAAAGCACGACTGAATGTTAACCAGCCGAATAAAACGAATGACAACAAGCTGACACGCAATCTCACATTTGGAGGTACATCGGCATCGAACAAGAAGCAGGAACGGGGACTGAAGTAATGAAGCAGCTGGCCCTTGTGACGGGCGGTGCGGCTTCAGGTAAGTCGGCGTATGCGGAGCGGCGGATTCAGGAAATGTTTTCGGCCGCGAAGCTGCCGGAGAAGCGGCTGATCTATCTTGCCACGATGTTTAATGACGGCGGGCCGGAGGCTGCGGCCCGCATCCGGAGACACCGGGCGCTTCGGGCGGAAAAGGGCTTCGAGACCATTGAGAAGCCCTGCGGCCTGGAAACACTGCTTTCGGACAATAGAATATGGAAAAGCCAAGAGGGCGCTGCCGGAGAGTATCCGGCAGCGCCTAAAGGCGTTTCCGCTGATTTGCAGGGCGGCTTTATTTTGCTGGAGGATCTCGGGAATCTGCTGGCCAATGAGCTGTATCTTTCGGAGGGACGGCTTTCCGGCGTATGTGCGGATCCTCCGATGCGTGTTGAGGAGCCGAATCTATCGGCGCCGGGCGGGAATGAGGACCGCCAATATTATCCTGAGGATGCGCTTCTGCGGGAATACATTCTGGCGCCGCTTCTGACGCTGGCGGAGACGGCTTCGGCACTGGTGATTGTGAGCAATGAGATCTTTTCGGATGGGGAGACGTATCCGCCGGAGACGATGCGGTACATCCGGGCGCTGGGATTGCTGCATCGCTGGATTGCCGAGGAGGCCGATGATGTGACTGAGGTGGTCTGCGGGCTGCCGCTTGCGAAAAAAGGAAGGACAGGATAATGAAGCTGAGCCTGATTCTGCTGGCTTCCGGCTGGAGCCGCCGGCTGGGCCGCAACAAGCTGCTGGAGCCGCTGGGCGGCCGGTTGATGGTGGAGTATGCTCTTTCAGCGGCGGATGGCTTTTGCCGGCGTTGTCGGGAGCATGATATTGAAATAGAAGGGATTCTGGTGACACGCTATCCTGCGGTGGCCGCGCTTGTCGGTGGCCGTGAGCTTCGTGTGGTGGAAAATTCGGATCCGGATCAGAGCGACAGTGTGAAGCGGGGACTGCGGGCTTGTGTCGATGGGACAGAGGCCTGCCTCTTCATGTCCTGCGACCAGCCGTTTTTATCGGAAGAAAGTTTATGGAAGCTGGCAATGGCCTTTCAGGCGGATTCCACAAGGCCCTATCGGCTTTCTTTTGCCGGTGAAGCGGCGATGCCGGCCATCTTCCCGCGGCGATTCTTTCCGCGGCTGCTGGCGCTCACGGGAGACCGGGGCGGCGGCAGTATATTGCGGGATCCGGCGGTGCATACCGGCCTGGTGGAGGCGGGCAGTGCCCGGGAGCTGATGGACATCGACACGGAGGAGTCATTAGCGGCAGCAGCAGTGCTTCTGCAGACTGCCGAAGAAGACCGGAACCTGTGACGTTCCCTGCAATTCCCGGGCGATGCGGAGCTGCTGTTTTGTGAAGTAGCAGGATTTTCCGTCGATTATATCCTGTATACAGGCACTGCCAGGGAATGCCTCCGCGAGGGGATCCAGCTGGTTCAGGAAAATGCAGTCGGCGAGGGCTTCGTGATTCAGCACCTGTCCCA
>CAZJQX010000002.1:0-13218 GCA_964548305.1 uncultured Lachnospiraceae bacterium | reverse complement strand
ATCTCCCGATAGCGCTCCGGCCGATGACAGACGGCATCCAGCGGCTGTCCGATGCCGGAGGCCCCCACCAGCAAAATGCTTTTCTGACTGCCGAGGGGAATGACCGGCTCATGGTCTGCGTGGGCCTTCAGGGGAAGCCGCCGGGAGCCGTCCGCTTCCACTAAAATGTAGGGAAAGAGCCGGAGAAGGGGACGAAAATCGGAAAGAGAGGGACGTGCGAGCTTTGACAAGTGCTTATTTGAAGGGAGACGGCTGCCCAATACGATGACCCGGTGTCCTTCGGCGAGCAGCGCTTCAGATTCCCGGAGAACCCGGGTGAGATGCGCGGCTTCGGCTTCCGCGCCGAAGACATTATCCTCTTGTATAGATGCGGTATCAATCAGAGGATATTCCGGGAAGGGCAGAAAGTGGGTTGTGGTGGTGAGGAGCACAGGTGCCGTATCCGACAGCTCTTCCGCCAGGGTACGGAGAAGTGTGGTCTTGCCGCCGCTGCCGATGACCGAGGTGATGCCCGGACGGATGTCCAGCGCTTTGGAAAAGTATAATTGCGTCATGGTTTTGTTCCTCCCTGCGTGCTACAATACAGATATCTTACGCGGATTTTACCGTAATGGCTACCGAAAAGGAGGTATTTGTCATGTATTTGGATTGCAGAAAGAAGCCCTGTCCGCAGCCCGTTGTGTTGTCTTTGAAGGCGCTCCCGGCGCTGCCGACGGGTGAAGCGCTGGAGGTTGAGGTGGACAATCAGGCCGCAGTAGAGAATCTGAAGCGGATGGCAGCAGAGAAGAAATGTAGTGTGACAATCACGGAGAAGGATGGCTCCTGGCTGCTGACGCTGACACCGGAGGGAACTGCTGCGGAAACTGCGCTTTCGGCGGAGCAGGAGGCGAGAAATTACTGCTCTCCGGAGAGTCTCACGCAGCCGGCAGGCCCCTTTGTGGTGGCTGTCGGCACCAATGAGATGGGCCAGGGAGACCCGCAGCTCGGCAAGGTGCTGATCAAGGGATACATTTATGCCCTCGCACAGCTGCCGGACGAGCTCCTGCCGAAGGTGATGCTCTTCTTTAACGGAGGTGCCAAGCTGACCGTCGAGGATTCGGAGTCTCTTACAGATATCATGGCGCTGGCGGAGCGGGGCGTGGACATCCGCACCTGCGGTACCTGCCTCGATTTCTATGGCATCAAGGAGAAGCTCGCGGTGGGCATCGTCACCAATATGTACGACATCTGCGAGACCATGGCAAAGGCCGGAAAGTGCGTGCGGATCTGATGATCTATCTCAACAATGCGGCCACCTCGCTGCGGAAGCCGGAGGGGGTGGCCACAGCCATGCTGCAGGCGTTTGACTACGGCAGTGCTGCCCGGGGTGCGAGCGAGTGCTCTCTGTCCATGGCGCGGCAGATCACCATGCTGCGGACGGCGCTGGCAGAACTTTTCGACTTTTCGCATCCGGAGCGGGTGATCTTCACCAAAAATGTGACGGAAGCACTGAATATGGTGCTTTTCGGACTTCTGCAGGTCGGAGACCATGTGATTGCCACGGACCTTGACCACAATGCGGTGCTGCGGCCGCTCTATCTTCTCGAGAAGCAGGGGGTGGCGGTGGACTTTGCTGCTGCAGACCGGCAGGGGAACATTTCCTATGAGGCACTGGAGGGGCTTTTCCGGCCCAACACGCGGGCATTGATCTGTAGCCACGCGTCGAATCTGACGGGAAACGTACTGGATATTAGGGAAATGTCGGCGATTGCACATCGGCATGGCGCGCTCCTGATCGTGGATGCGGCGCAGACTGCCGGTGAGCGGCCCATTCATATGGAAAAGGAAGGCATTGACGTGCTCTGTTTCACGGGGCACAAGGCCTTGATGGGGCCCCAGGGAACCGGAGGACTTCTGTTGTCGCCGTCGGTCTCACTGCGGCCGCTGATTTCCGGCGGCACCGGAATTCTTTCCTTCGAAAAGGAGCAGCCGGCGGCGTATCCCGAGCATCTGGAGGCGGGAACGCTGAACGGGCCGGGGCTATGCGGTCTGTTGGCAGCCGTGCGGTTTCTGCAGGAAACCGGTGTGGAGACTGTGCAGGAAAAGCTGCGGGCATTGACGGCGGCCTTTTATGCCGGTGTGCAGGAAATTCCGGGCATCACGGTATATGGAGATTTTCGCGGATTCACGGCTTCTGCGGATCATGCGCCCATCGTGAGTCTGAACCTTGCGGGCATCAGCTCTTCTGAGCTTGCGGCGCTGCTGGCTGCACAATACGGCATTGAAGTGCGGGCCGGGGGACATTGTGCACCGCGAATGCATGAGGCACTGGGCACCCGGGATACCGGAGCGGTGCGCTTCAGCTTCGGCTATTTCACGGAAATGCAGGAAGTGCAGGCGGCTGTGAAGTCCCTAAGGGAGATTAGTGAAGCGGTAAGCTGACTGCATGAGTAAAGAGCTATGCAACGGCAAAAGTGCGCAGCGATCGGAGAGGCACATGCCTGTGCAGCAGGTTCATTGAGGGATTCCGGGTCGAAATGAACCCAGCGAAGCACAGCAATACGGGCATCAAACGAGAATATTGGGGAGGTCAAACATGCTGGAGAAAAGCGAAAAGCTGGTGGCGGCCTTCGGCAGCACACATGATGCGCTGCTCTGCGAGCAGCTTTGCAAGGGGGCCGGTGTGCCGGGGCGGCTGATCCCCATCCCCACGGACATTACGGCGGACTGCGGCCTATGCTTCATGATGCCGCCGGAGGAAAAGGACAACTTTCAGGCGGCGATTGCCGGACGGCTTACGCCTTCCGGTTACTATCTTCGCATGCTGTGGGGATAAATGTGAACCATGCAAAAAAGTTACACTAAAGCAGCTTCAATTGTTCAAAAACATCATCGAATCATCAAGGCTTCAACTGACATAATCAACAGAATTAATACAATCAATCAAACCATTGAAACTAACCCAATCAGCACAATTAATGCAACTAATGCAATGAGCACAATCAACACGGTTTTAAGGAGGACGAAGGGATGCTTGTTTATATCAGAGGTGCCGGCGATCTGGCCAGCGGCATTGCGGTACGGCTGTATCGTGCCGGCTTTTCCATTGTAATGTCAGAGCTGCCGGTGCCGAGCTCCGTGCGGCGCTCCGTGTGCTTTTCCGAAGCCGTTCGGCTGGGAGAAGCCAGTGTAGAGGGCATCCTTGCCAGACGGGCAGAGACGAAGGAGGCCGCAATGGACATAGTGGCGGCGGGCAGCATTGCCGTACTTCCGGACCCGGATGGAAAGATTTGCCGGAGCCTTCAGCCGGCGGCCGAGGTGGACGCCATTCTGGCGAAGCGCAATACCGGCACGACAATGGAGGATGCGCCGGTGGTCATCGGTGTGGGGCCGGGCTTCACAGCCGGCACAGACTGTCATGCGGTGATTGAAACCAAGCGTGGACATACCCTGGGACGTGTACTGTATACAGGATCGGCGATTCCCAACACGGGCATTCCGGGAAATATCGGCGGCTTCACCATAGAGCGGGTGCTGCGGGCACCGCAGGACGGCATTTTCCATCCGGAGCGGACCTTCGGCGATCTCGTGAAAAGGGGGGAGCAGGTGGCCAATGTTGACGGCATGCCGGTTTATGCGGAGATTGACGGCATGATCCGCGGCATGCTGCAGGACGGTATTTTCGTGAGTAAGGGCATGAAGAGCGGCGACATTGATCCCCGGGGCCGTTCGGCGGACTACACAACGGTGTCGGACAAGGCGCTGGCGGTAGGCGGCGGTGTGCTGGAGGCAATCCTCGGCCTGAGCGGTGTATTGGGGAAGCTCTGATGAATGCAGTGCTTCTTTAGACTGGCAGCAGAGATAGACAGGAGAAAAAGGAAATGGAACAGAAGGAACGGGAGCAATATGAGAAGCTGGTGCTGACGCCGATTCGGACATTGATTCCCATGCTGGCCTGGCCCACGGTTCTCAGCATGATGATCAGCATGATCTACAATCTGGTGGATGCCTTTTTTGTGGGGCGTCTCGGCACCAGCGCCAGTGCGGCCATTGGCGTGGTCATGAGTCTGCAGACGGTTTTTCAGGCGGTGGGCTTCATGTTCGGCCACGGCTCCGGCACCATCATCAGCCGGAAGCTGGGACAGGGAGAGCGCGAGGACGCCAGCCGGTATCTATCCGGGGCACTAAAGACGGGACTTCTGGTGAGTCTCGTGATGGTGCTGCTGGGATTCGCCTTCATTAGCCCGCTGCTGCGCTTCATGGGCTCCAGTGACACCATCCTTCCTTATGCGAAAAATTACGCCTCCTTTATTTTGCTCTGCGGGCCGGCCATGGTGGGCAGCTGCGTGCTGAATAACGTGATGCGCTATGAGGGCAAGGCCTTCTTCGCTATGCTGGGGCTGGTGTCCGGCGGTGTGCTGAACATGCTGGGAGATCCGCTGTTCATGTTCGGCTTCCACCTGGGAATCACCGGCGCGGGACTTTCCACGGCGCTGGCGCAGTACATCAGCTTCTTCATTCTTTTGTATATGTTCCTGTCCCATAAGACGGTCTGCTGCATTGATTTCCGGAAGAGTCACTTGGCACTCCCGGAGCTTCTGCATGTTATGCAGAACGGTTTTCCCAGCCTGATCCGTCAGTCGCTCAACAGCATTTCCACCATGGTGCTGAACAATGCAGCCCTTCCCTACGGCGATGCCGCCATTGCGGCCATGTCCATCGCGGGCAGAGTCATGATGTTTATTGCCTCCGTTATGGTGGGCATCGGACAGGGCTTTCAGCCGGTGGCGGCCTACAACTACGGCGCCGAGAAGTTCAAGCGAATTCGGGAGGCCTTTTTCTTCGCGTTTCGGACAGGTGAGCTGGTGCTCTGCATACTGGCGCTGATCGGCTTCCTGTTCCCGTCGCAGATTATTTCGGTATTCCGGGATGACCCGGAGGTCGTTCGGATCGGTGTGCCGGCAGTGCGCTGCATGTGTATCGCGGCGGCCATTCAGCCGACAAGCGTTCTCGCCAACATGCTGTTCCAGAGCATCGGAGAGAGCAAAACAGCATCCTTCCTGGCTCTGCTGCGGAACGGCATCTATTACGTTCCGCTGGTGTATCTGCTGCCCCGGGCGGTTGGCATCTTCGGCATCCAGTCTGCGCAGATGCTGGCGGATTTTCTGTGCTTGCTCACGACGGCCCCCTTCCTCGTGACATTTTTCCGCAGACTCCCCAACGAAAACAGAGACACCATGACGGACAGACTGTATAGGGGTGAGGAATGAGCTTGATATATGTGTTTGTATAATTGAGCGTAAATGTGCTATGATTTCCTCTATGTATCTGCTGGCGCCGGGGTCAAAAGTGCGCAAAGCGTACAGCAATCTGGGTATCGTTTTTTTGTGAGGACCTGACCTGATGAATTTACGGGAATTTTTCAAAGAGAATCCGAGGGTGGCGCTGGCCTTTTCCGGCGGCGTTGACTCTTCTTATCTGTTATATGCGGCAATGCAGTATGGCGCGGATGTGAAGGCCTATTATGTGAAGGCACTGTTTCAGCCGCAGTTTGAGATGGATGATGCCATGCGGCTTGCGGAGCAGCTGAAGGCACCGGTACGGGTATTGCGGGCGGATGTGCTTTCCGATCCGATAGTGGTATCAAACCCCGCCAATCGCTGCTACTACTGCAAAAAGGTCATTTTTAACATGATCATGAAGGCGGCGGCAGAGGATGGCTATACGGTTCTTCTGGACGGCACCAATGCCTCGGATGATGCCGATGACCGGCCGGGCATGAAGGCACTGCAGGAGCTTAAGGTCAGGTCTCCGCTCCGGGAATGCGGTCTCGTGAAATCGGAGATACGCAGACTGTCCAGAAAAGGCGGACTTTTCACATGGGACAAGCCCTCGTATGCCTGTCTGGCCACACGTATTCCCACTGGCTATGAAATTACGGCGGAGAAGCTTCAGAAAACGGAGGCAGCAGAGAATTTCCTGTTCTCTCTGGGCTTCAGTGATTTCCGGGTGCGCATGACACCGGACGACGCTGCAAAGCTGCAGCTGCCTGCTGATCAGCTTCCGCTTCTTATGGAAAAGCGGGAGGAGGTGCTCTCTGTATTAAAGGAGAGCTACCCGGCTGTGCTTCTGGATCTGGAGGTGCGGGGATGAACAGTGAGATACGAAAGACGCTGGAGGCGGTAAAAAACGGAGAACTTTCTGTGGATGACGCCTTGCTGGTCCTCAAGAAGGAGCCCTTTGCGGACATCGGATATGCCAAGGTGGATCTGCACCGGGGAATCCGGCAGGGTGCGGCCGAGGTGATATACGGCGCCGGGAAGACATCGGCGCAGATGCTCGGTATCGTCGGAACAATGCTGGAAAACGAGGTGAAGACGATTCTGATCACCCGGCTTTCGGCGGAAAAGGCGGAAGAAATACAGCAGGTATATCCGCAGATGACGTATCATGAGGATGCGCAGATCGCGGTCATCGGAGCATTTCCGGTGCCGGACGGCATCGGAAAAATCGTGGTGGCCACCGGCGGCACATCGGATATTCCGGTGGCGGAGGAGGCGGCCCTGACCGCCGAAGCCCACGGCAATGAGGTGGTGCGTCTGTATGATGTGGGGGTTGCCGGACTGCATCGGCTGCTGGCCCATATGGATGAAATCATGAGTGCTTCCGTGATCATCGCCATTGCCGGCATGGAGGGAGCCCTGGCCAGTGTGATCGGCGGTCTCGCGGACTGTCCGGTGATTGCGGTGCCGACCAGCGTGGGTTACGGTGCTTCCTTCGGCGGCGTATCGGCGCTTCTGTCGATGCTGAATTCCTGCGCCAGCGGCGTTTCCGTGGTGAACATCGACAACGGCTTCGGCGCCGGCTATCTGGCCGGGATGATCAATCACATGAGCGGCGCAAAAATGAAACCTGAGGAATAAAGAGGCAATGTGAGATGAAGACATTATACTTAGACTGCAGCATGGGCGCTGCCGGAGATATGCTGACCGCCGCTTTGCTGGAGCTGCTGCCGGACCCGGATGCTGCGATAGCGGAATTGAACGCCTTGGGGATCCCCGGTGTTGTGTTCAGTCGGGAGACCGTCAGCAAATGCGGCATTGGCGGCACCCATGTGACGGTGAAGGTGCATGGTGAGGAAGAGACGGAGGAAATGCATCACCACCATGTGCATACACATTCGCATGAGCATGATTCCGGTCACGAGGGACATCACCATCACAGCAGCATGCACGACATTGAGCATATCGTGAAGGAGCATATGCAGCTTCCGGCGGAGGTGCAGCAGGATGTGCTGGCTGTGTATGGTCTCATTGCCAAGGCGGAGAGTCATGCCCACGGGGTTCCGGTGACGGAGATCCATTTTCATGAGGTCGGAACCATGGATGCCGTTGCGGATATCACGGCGGTGTGCCTCCTGATGCACCGCATCGCGCCGGAGCAGGTGATTGCTTCGCCGGTGCATGTGGGCAGCGGACATGTGCATTGTGCCCATGGTATTCTTCCGGTGCCGGCACCGGCCACAGCCTTCATTTTAAAGGGTATTCCCATGTATGGCGGCAGTGTGCAGGGAGAGCTATGCACGCCGACGGGAGCCGCGCTGTTAAAGCATTTTGCAACGCGCTTTGGCGATATGCCGATCATGCGGACGGAGAAGATCGGCTATGGCATGGGCAAAAAGGATTTTGAGCAGGCAAACTGCATTCGGGCCATGTTGGGCGAAACAGAAGAGGGCGGCGACCGGGTGGTACAGCTTTCATGCAACGTGGATGACATGACCGCGGAGGAGATGGGCTTTGCCATGGAGGAAATACGGGCAGCCGGCGCGCTGGAGGTATACACCACACCGGCGGGCATGAAGAAATCCAGGCCGGGCACGGTTTTCAGTATTCTGTGCCACGAGGATGACCGGGAAAGGATGCTGCAGCTGCTCTTCCGGCACACAGCCACCATCGGTGTGCGGGAAAGCATTTGCAAGCGCTATACCTTGGAGCGGCGCTTAGAAAAGGTGCAGACGTCCTATGGGGAACTGCAGAAAAAAATTTCCTCCGGCTACGGCGTGACCCGAGAGAAATACGAATACGAGGATCTGGCGCGCATTGCCAGAGAACAGAAGCTGTCTCTGGCAGAGGTGCGGAGGAATCTCGCGGCGCAGAGCAACGACAAAAAGCATGGCAGAAACGGGAGAACGGGATAGTGCAGGAGCAGAACAAGCAGGACATCATATTGGAAAACCTTACATCCTACTGGACAGACCGCGCGAAGAGCTACAGCGCGCAGAACATTGCGGAGATGAATGACGGACGCCGGGAGGCGTGGAGAGAGCTGATTCTTTCTCATGCGCCTCAGAAGACGGTGCTGCGAGTACTGGATATTGGGACTGGACCGGGCTTTTTTGCCATCAATCTGGCGCTGGCCGGACATCAGGTGACAGCGGTGGACGCTGTCGCGGAAATGCTGGCGTATGCAAAAAGCAATGCGGAGAGCTACGGGGCGAAGGTGGAATTTGTTCTTCACCGCGGCGAAAGCCTCCCGTTCGAGGATGCCTCCTTTGATCTCGTTGTCAGCCGTAATGTCGTTTGGAATCTGGAATACCCGGAGCAGGCGCTGGCGGAATGGGCGAGAGTGCTGGCACCGGGCGGACGCATGGTATACTTTGACGCGAACTGGTACCTGTATCTTTATGATGACGAGCTGCGGGCGCAAAAGAAAGCGGCGGAGGCGGCCTTCCGGGCCAAGTATCCGGTGCATAATTATGCCGGAGACATGCCGAAGGCGCGGGTACGGGAGCTGGAGAAAACGGCTTATTCCCTGCCTCTTTCAAAAGAAAAGCGTCCGGAATGGGACCGCAGGGTATTGGAAAAGTGCGGTATGCGTATGGTTGAGATCATAGAGGATATCGGCCCCGGTGTACAGGATCCGCTGGACTGGGAGCGGGATCATCCGATCCATACCTTTATGGTTTGTGCGGAGAAGGGGTAAGCATGTCGGCTGTACACAGTGACAGAAGAGAACATCCCGTGCTTCGGTACACCGTGCGCCGACTGCTGTCTCTGCTGCCGGTGCTGTTTGGCGTCACCATACTGACCTATGGGCTTATGTACATTTCCCCCGGGGATCCGGTAGAGCTTATGCTGCAGAGCCAGGGCACAGTATCGACGCCGGAGGTGACAGCAGCCATGCGGCACCAGCTGGGTCTGGACCGCTCCTTTCTATACCAGTATCTCGACTGGCTCGGAAAATTTCTGCACGGAGACATGGGCGTTTCCTATATGGACGGCACACCGGTGGCGAAAAAGCTGGCAGCGGCGCTGCCGAATACGCTGAAGCTGACGGCATCGTCTGCAATACTCACAATGCTGCTGTCGGTTCCGCTGGGCATGCTGACGGCGGTGAAGCAGGGAAGAACGACGGATCTTATCATCCGCCTTTTTTGTTTTATCGGAAATAGTCTCCCGAACTTTATCGTTTCTCTGCTGCTCCTGTATGTTCTGGCGCTGAAGCTTGGCTGGTTTCCCATTCTGTCCACCGGAAGCTGGGACAGTCTGGTGCTGCCTACCCTGGCACTGGCGCTGCCGATGACCGGAAAATATATCCGGCAGGTGCGGGCTGCGGTATTGGAGCAGCTGGGGAAGCCCTATGTGGACGGCGCGCGCGCCAGAGGCCTGCCCGCCGGCATTATCCTGATTTTCTATGTGCTGCCCAACGCAATGCCCGCCATCATTACCCTGATGGCAATGTCGGTGGGCTCGCTGCTCGGCGGAACCGCCGCTGTTGAAATGATTTTTTCGCTGCCGGGAATGGGGTACATGGTGACCAGCGCGGTGACGTCCCGGGATTACCCGGTCATCCAGGCCTTCGTGGTCTGCATGAGTCTTATCTACGTGCTGATCAACCTTTTGACGGATCTTTTCTACTTTTATGCGGATCCGCGGGCTCGTGCCGGGATGGAGGTAATGTCTTGAGGACGCAGATGCAGGAAAAACATAAGATGTGGCTTCTCCTGGCGCTCTGTGCGGGACTGTGTATCTTCAGTCTGTTTGCCGGAAGGCTGGCGCCGCATGATCCGGAGCTGGTGGATCTTCTTGCGGCCAAGCATCCGCCGGACCGGGAGTATATCATGGGAACGGACGGACTCGGGCGCTGCATTTTTTCCCGGATTCTGGCCGGGGCATACAGCTCCGTGTTTGCCTCGCTTCTGATTGTGGCACTGTCCATGCTGCTGGGCTGCACCGTGGGGCTGATCAGCGGCTATGCCGGCGGACTTTTGGATGAGCTGATCATGAGGCTCGTCGACATTTTCCTGGCTTTTCCCGGCATTGTTCTGTCCATCGCGGTAGCGGGCGTGCTGGGGCCGGGGCTTGGGAACGGCATCCTCGCACTGGCGGCGACGGGATGGACACAGTATGCGCGTCTGATCCGCAGCTATGTGCTGTCGATCCGCCGGGAAAATTATGTGAAGGCGGCCATATTGAACGGGCAGAGCAGCCGGTCGATTTTGCTGCGGCATGTTTTCCCCAATGCGGTCCGTCCGGTGGTCGTCACGGGAACGCTGCATCTGAGCAGTGCGCTGCTGAGTATTTCCGGTCTCAGCTTTCTGGGGCTTGGTTCATCCACGGCGGAATGGGGCAGTATGCTTTCGGAGGGGCGCAGTCTCATGCAGCAGTGCCCCTGGGTTGTGCTGTATCCGTCGCTGGCCATTTTTCTGGTGACCATTCTCTTCAATTTGCTTGGGGACAGTGTGCGGTCTGCGCTGGACCCGGAGAACGAACGTAAGACAGGGGATCAATAAGGAAACAGAATGAAGAAGCGAATCAGTGTATTTTTGGCGATCATAGCAGCATTAACCCTCGTCGGCTGCGGTGCAAAGGAAGCTGCAAATGTCGGCAGCGGAGAGCAGCAGGAAACGTCAGCTGGTGCGGAGTCCGGCGGCAGCTTTGTTTTCGGCGATTATGTGGGAAGCGTGGATCCGGCGTCTTCTGCCTATGCCTGGGTGGGCATGCGTGTCGGCGTCATGGAATCATTGTTTCGTCTGGATGAAAATCTGAACGTAGAGAAAAATCTGGTGAAGGATTACTCCGTCTCCGAGGATGGCCTGACCTGGACCCTTGCGCTATTGGACAATGTGAAGTTTCAGAGCGGCAATCCCATGGATGCGGAGGCGGTGAAGGCCTCTCTCGAGCGAGTTTGCTCTCTGCAGAGCCGTGCGGCCCAGGAGCTGAAGATTGCTTCCATGGAGGCCGAGGGAAATACATTAAGGATCACGACAGAGACACCCAATCCGACACTGCCGAACTGCCTGTGTGACCCCTATTCCGGCATTGTGGATGTGAAGAGCCTCGATGCCCAGGGCAATGCAGTGATCGGAACCGGTCCGTTTCGCCTGACGGAATATGTGGAAAACACGCGGATGGAGTTGGAGGCCTTTGAGGACTATTGGGGCGGGAAGCCGGCTAGCAGTCGGCTGACGATTCGCTCCATCAATGATCTGGATGCCTCCTGCATGGCGCTGCAGAAGGGAGAGCTGGATGCCTGCTACGGCCTTTCCTACGATGCCCGGGACCTCTTTGACGGTACGAAGGGCTTCTGCATTTCCCAGGCCGCTACTTCCCGTGTATACAAGCTGTATTTCAACCTGAATCATGCCTTTACCGGAGATCCGGTCTTCCGCAAGGCAGTCTGCATGGCGGTGGATCGGGAAAACTACGCGAATGTGCTGGTGAACGGTGCGGGTACGCCGACCAAGAGTACATTCCCGGCGGCAACGGGTTTCAGTGACGAAGCGGCCTTAAGCAATGTGCCGGACTATGATCCGGAGGGGGCCAAAAAGCTGCTGGCGGAAAACGGATATGTGGATTCCGACGGCGACGGCATTCTGGAGAAGGACGGCGAAAAGGTATCCCTGCAGATCATCACCTATGGACGCAGCGGTCTCGTGCAGACGAGTCAGGCCCTGCAGTCTGCGCTGCGGCAGCTTGGTATAGAGGCGAGTCTGGAGGAGCTGGAGAGCACGGAGGAGCGCGGGCATGCGGGAACCTTTGACATCAGCGTGTATGCCGAGGTGACGCTTCCCACGGGAGATCCCTATTCCTATCTGCTGAACAATTACGGCACCGGCGGCGTTGAGAATTTCGGCGGATATTCAAACGCCGAGGTCGATGAATTGCTGGAGGAGCTGGCCAATGCCTTTGACACGGAGAAAAGGGCGGAGCTCGCAAAGCAGATTGACGCGATTGTCCTGAATGACAATGCCGTTTGCAATCTCTTTCATTTGAATATGTACATGGCCATGAAGGATACTGTGAAGGGACTGACGCAGTCTCCGGTGGATTATTATCATATTACGGGAGAAACCTGTGTGCAGTAAGGAAGAAAAGAACAACATGCCGGTGCTGGCGCTGAAGCAGCTGTCGGTGCGGTATCCGGACGGCGAGGATTCTGTGCTGTATGATATAGATCTCGAGCTCCATGCCGGTGAAATCACCTGCGTGATCGGCGAAAGCGGCTGCGGAAAGAGCACCCTGTTTCAGGCCATTCTGCAGCTGCCCGGACGGGTGAAAATCATCGGCGGCAGCGTGCAGTTTATGGGCAGGGAAATGTCGGAGATGCCCGCAGAGACGCTTCGCAGGATAAGGGGCTCCGGCATCGGTGCGGTCTATCAGGAGCCGGGGGCATCGCTGAATCCGATCCGAAAAATCCACAGGCAGTTTTATGATGTACTGCATGCATATGATAAAAGCATCTCTAAGGCGGAAGCCCGCAGGAGGGCGGCAGCGCTCCTCGGCAGTATGGAGTTTACGGATCCGGAGCGCATTCTGGACAGCTGCCCGGTACAGCTGTCCGGCGGCATGAACCAGCGCGTGGCCATTGCTCTGGCGATGATCCTGGAGCCTGCGGTTCTCCTCGCAGATGAACCCACCAGTGCCTTGGACGTGACAGCGCAGACACAGGTGCTTGAGGAACTGCTGGGGCTGAGGAAGCGCTATGGAACGGCTATGCTGCTGATCACCCACAACATGGATGTAGCGGCGAAGATGGCGGACCGGGTGGCGGTGATGCGCGGCGGCCGGATTGTGGAGTACGGCAGCCGCCGGGAAGTGCTGGAGCAGCCGAAGCATCCCTATACCAAAGCGCTTCTTGCGGCGGTACCGCGACTGCCGGAAAGTGCCGCAGCTGCCACCGGTCATCGGGAGGCACGGAATGCGCCGATTGTTCTTGAAGTACAGCATGTGACAAAGG
>CAZJQX010000001.1:73434-85969 GCA_964548305.1 uncultured Lachnospiraceae bacterium | reverse complement strand
TCACTGCCCTTTTCGTGGTACTTCCGGTAAAGCTTTAATGCCGTTTCTCTGTCCAGCTTCTCCAGCTTCACAACATTTTCATCCTTGCAGCCGTCCTCAATGAAATCATACATAAACCGGTCCCGGAAGCCGATGGCATCCGCATCCTCCGGAAGTCCGGAAATGTAGACCTTTTTGATATTGGCCCAGATGATCGAGGACATGCACATCGGACAAGGGCTGCCGGTGGCATAGATCTCGCAGCCGCTCAGGTCATGGGTGCCCATCTTTTTGCAGGCCTTTCGGATGGCATTTACCTCCGCATGGGCTGTGGGATCATGGTCGCCGAGCACCGTATTCGATGCCACGGAAATGATCTCTCCATCCTTCACAACGGCCGCCCCGAAGGGTCCGCCGATTCCCTCTGTCATGGTCTTATCGGCCTCCGCAGCGGCAAGCTTCATTATTTCTTCATGATTCATCATGTTTTCTCCTTCCATTTTTTTCATTTACATGTATCATCTTAAATCAGATACGGTCTGCACTCAAGAAAAAACCGCCATACATGCTTTGTACGGCGGACTTTTTGCTGAGAATTCAGCGACAGATATTTTCACCGGAGGACACCATCCATGAACTACAGCATCAAACGCAGCAGCCGGAAAAGCATCGGCATTGAGGTCCGTCCAAGCGGAGAGGTTCTCGTGCGCGCCCCCTACCACGCCACAATCGCCGAAATCGAAGGCTTGCTTGAGAAGCACCGGGACTGGGTTCAGCGCGCCGTCGAAAAGATGCATGCGCGGGAGGCAGCGGCGGAAAATGTCGGCGCACTCACAGCTGCGGAGCTCCATGCCCTGGCTGACGAAGCCCTCCGGGTGATACCGGAGCGGGTGAAATACTACGCCCCGATCGTCGGCGTCAGCGTCACCCGCATTAGCATCCGAAACCAGCGAACCCGCTGGGGAAGCTGCAGTGCCGACGGACATCTCAGCTTCAACTGTCTTCTCATGCTGGCCCCGCCGGAGGTTCTGGACAGTGTCGTGGTCCACGAGCTCTGTCACCGAAAGCACATGAACCATTCTGCTGCCTTTTATGATGAGGTGCTGCGCGTCATGCCGGACTACCATGTCCGAAACCGCTGGCTCAAGGAGAACGGCCCGGCCCTCATCCGGCGAATGACGATGCCGCGTGATTAAAACATCGTAACAGTTTTAGAACTCCAGCTCTTTCCGCTTGAAAATCCATACTGCGACGAAGTAGGCCGCCAGGATATACAGCACGATCAGCAGCAGTGCCGGGAAATTAAGCTGTCCCAGTATCAGATGTGACTCGAAGCGCGCAGTGACCATACTGAAGCAGAAATCCTTAAGATGCAGGCTCACGATGAACTTAAACTTTTCGCTCAGGAACGCCAGAATGTACTGAAGCGGATCCCAGAACACCACCGCATAAATCACGGCAGCGAGGCCGGCATTCTGCAGCAGGAAAAGCACACAGGCCGCAATGCCGGTGCAGATCACCTCGTTCAAAATGCCCACCACATAGGGCACCAGCATCTCCAGAATCTGTCCGCCGCTGGGCCGGGCGCCTGTGGCATAGCCGAATCCCAGGATCAGCAGCCACAGGATGCCCAGACTCATGGCATTCGTGAGTGCAATTTCCAGGTACTTGGACAGAACCACCTGAGGACGGCTCATGCCCCGACCGATGGCCGCCTGCATGATGCCCGCCTTGAAATCCGAAGCATAAACGAACAAAAACTCCACAAGGCAAACAAAAAGTCCGGCCACACCGAAGGTGGTCTCATAAGTGCCGATAAATGCCACAGTATTCCAGGTCAGCTGGTTTCGGATCAGATTCAGAGAAACAATGATAGCGACATAAACCAGAAACAGCAGAATCAGACGCGGCCGTCTTCTCCGCAAACGATACATCTCCGCGATGATATAGCTTTTCATGCCTTTTCTCCCCCCACAATATCAAAATAGAAATCCTCCAGACTGCGGGTTTCCTGAACAGCATCCAGAATCTGTACCCCGGCATCCTGCAGTGCAAGCTTCGCCTTCTCCAGATCATCCACATGAATACGCACGGCCTTCTGCTGCGACAGCAGATCTTCCTGCGTAATAACCCGCATTACCGTGCCGTTGTTCACGATGCCGAAGCGATCCGCCGTATGCTGCAGCTCTCCCAGAATGTGGGAGGAGATAATGACGGTCATTCCGTATTCCCGGTTCAGCCGCTGCACCAGAGTCCGCACATCGGCGATGCCCTGGGGGTCCAGTCCGTTGGTGGGCTCATCCAGAATCAGCAGATCCGGATTTCCCAGCATGGCGTTGGCGATGCCGAGCCGCTGCTTCATACCCATGGAAAAGCCCTTCACCGGGCGCTTATTGCCCTCCAGCTCCACGATCTTCAATACACGGTCGATTTCGCTCTTGTCCTTGATGCCCTTCATCCGACGGAAGTATTCCAGATTCTCCCGGGCATTCATATAACCGAAGTAATTGGAGCCGATCAGAAAGCCGATCCGCCGCCGTCCTGCCGCGAGATCCTTGCTGCCAAAAAGCTCCACACTGCCGGACTGACACTCCGAAAGCCCCAGGATCACCTTAAACAACGTGGTTTTGCCGGCGCCGTTCCTGCCGATGAGACCGAAGAGGTCTCCCTTATTCACCTCCAGTGACACATTCGTCAATACCTTATGCTTGCCGTAGGCTTTTTCTATTCCCTTCAGGGAAATGACTGCTTCACTCATAGTCTCCTCCTTACCACACTGCAATCCGATCCTCATCCGCAAGATACATACCATCCCCCGGCTGTATGCCGAAGGTATCCCGGAACTCGTCAAACTGCTGCAGTACAACATTTACCCGCAGGAACGCCAGCGGATGTACATCTGACGACATTCTGGTGTATTCGTCATAATAGCTCCGCTGCACAAACCAGGCCTCCGCATAATTCCGGAAGAATGATTCATAATCGAAATCCGGTATTTCCTTCGCGATAAGCAGCGCCGCCTTCATGCCGCCCATGTCCGCGATGGCCTCTCCGGACAGATTCGATCCGTTGCAGGTCTCTTCACTGTCAGGCAATGGTTCCAATGCGTTGTAATACTTCACAAGCTCGCGGGAACGAAGATCGAAATTCTCACGGTCCGCCCTGCTCCACCAGTTTCTCAGCAGACCGATCCGGTCGAAGGAATATCCTGTGGTATCAAAGCCATGGCTGATTTCATGACCGATGATGACACCCATCCGGCCCATATTGTATTCAATACTTGCATCCGGATCATAGACATCGTCTGTGCACAGGAATCCGGCACAGATGTTAATGCTGTTTTCTGTCGGTTTATAAGCGGCATTGCCGATGGCCGTAGGAAGCTGCATCAAATCCCAGTCCTGCGGATCCAGAGGCTGGTTCACATAGCTCTTTAGCTGCGTCTGCCGGAAGGCATTGATGCGTCCCATGATCTCCACAAGGGAGCTGCAGTCATCGAAATTCAAACTGCTGAAATCCACCATCTCATCCGGATACAGGACATGGACACCCATACTGTCCAGCTTGTCCAGCGCCGTCTCTCTGGTCTCTTCGCTCATCCAGTCCGCCTGCAGAAGTACTTTTCGGAAGCCGGACAGCATGAGCTCGGTCAGCTCGGTGAGTCCCTCCTTGGTCTTAGCATCACAGTAGTGACCCACATATATTTCCTCATACGCATCCCCGAGATACTTCTGGACATACTTTGAAACGATGGTCTCATTGACATCCGCTGCAGCATCCTCCGCATCGGTCTCATCCTCATCAGACTCCCCGTTTAAGTCCGCCCGTTCCGACTTCGGCTTAAGCACCTGTCCCATGTCGTAGATGGTTTTGTCGAGGAAATCCGCATTGGCGCGCACCAGCTGCACCAGAAGATAGCTCTTGATATCCTCCAGATTTGCCTCTGTATACAGTGTACCGACATTTTTCACCTGATCCGGCTCCTCCACCAGGAAGGTCTCGGAATCCGCAAGGCCCGCTGCCGAAAGCAGCGTCTCGATGGGATAATTTCCGGCCAGTGCCTTCAGTCCCTCCAGATCATAGCAGGAGTTCTGTTTTGCCACATTGATTTCATCCCGGTCGGAGGTATAGTCCGTAGTCGAAATGGTCGGCATGTGTCTGGAAAGCTTGATTTCGAAGCGGTAGCAGCGCTTCAAAATGCGCTGAATTTCACCCTTTCCGTAGCCGAGCTGACCGAGAGCGTAGTTCACGATTTCCTCAGATCCGCTCTTTGCCTCCAGACTGATGCCTCTGTAGTTGCTGGCCTGATCCCCCAGTGTCAGCATGGTCCGCGCCGACACGTATACCAGGTATTTCTCCGGATCGTCTTCACTCAGCGGCCGGGAAATGGACAAGGGAAGCAGCGAGAGTCCGGAAACATTTTCACCGCCTACATCACTGAAATAAGCGGTAAGCTCCTCCAGCGAAGAGATCTTCTCAATATCCTCGAGATAGGGCTTCAGCGGCTCCGCGCCCCGCTGGTTTCTCAGGTCAATGTCTCCAGCCTCCCTGTACAGGGTCTGTACCAGATGCTGAAGATGCTTTAGTGCTTCCGCGCTCATAACATTTTCGTCGAGCCCGTCCACATTATCCTCTGACATTGTAATCAGATTCTTCTGCCGCTCCTCAAGTACATCACCGCTGATGTACAGGGTTCCGATCGAGTCGCCCTCCTCAAGAGAATCGGTATCCGCATTCAATATATTTTCCCGGTTCACCGTCGTAAAGAAATCATCCTGCTCCCGCAGCGGTGTATTCTCATCAATGGCGCCCACAATGTCCGAATTGATCCACTTCGAATCCTCGGAAATGGTGGTCCCCGGCGTAACCGTTTTCGATGCGCCCTTCATCTCCGCCAGCATATGCTGAAGATCCTCAGAGCTGCTGCCGCAGCCGCTGAGCCCCAGGGCCGCCGCCAGCAGCAGCGCCGTGAGCCTTTTTCGCTTCATACGCTCCTCCTTTTTTCAACTGATATGTATATTCTAATGAAATGCACTGTCCTTGACAAGCAAACGGCTTGTAAATAAGCGACAATTCTGCCAAAATCGTTGATTTCTCAGCAGCCGTCCGCGGTCTCCGCAGGCCGCAAAAGCATCGCCATATCCTCCGGCAGCGGTGCGAAGACCGTGATCTCCTCTCCTGTCACGGGCTGCGAAAAGCACAGCAGCAGTGCATGAAGCGCCTGTCGCTGAATGTACCGCATGTCCGGATGGTACAGAAAGTCCCCCGGCAGCGGATGCCCCAGATACTGAAGATGCACCCGGATCTGATGGGTCCGGCCTGTCTCCAGCTTCAGAAGAAGCACGGAACAGTCCCGCGCGGCATCATAGTACAGCATCTGAAGATGGGTCACCGCCCGCTCTCCCGCCGGATCCACACAGCGCTCCACCACGGAGCCCGGCTTACGTCCGAGGGGCGCGGAAACCCGCAGCCGAAGCCGCCTACATTTTCCTGCCATTTTTCCTGCTTCGCCAAGCGCACCTGCCAGCTTTTCGAGGCACAGCCGATCCAGTCCCCGGAAAACCCGGTCAGATTCCGCTTCCGTTTCCTCCGAAACCCACTCCAGCGCGCGGTCCCATTGCCGCAGATCTCCGGTGCAGACCGCGAAATAGATCCGATGGATTTCGCCCTTTCCCACAGCCTCGCCCAGCACCGATGCGCTCAAGGCATTTTTCGCAGAGATCACGGTACCGCTGGTATCCCGATCCAGCCGGTTCACGATACGCTCCACATAGCGGTCAAAGCCCAGCCGATGATGCGTATCGTAGCAGAGAGCATTTCCCAAAGTATTTTCCGAATGTCCCATGGAGGGATGCACCGGTATGCCCGCCGGCTTATGGATCACGCAGAGATCCTCGTCCTCGTACAGAATGTCCAGCGGAATGGAGCTTTCAACTACATTTGGGCTTTCCTCGGTTTCCAGCAGCCGAATCGTGAGCCTCTGTCCCGCCGTGAGCCGGTCGATCGTCCGCGCAGGCCGGCTGTCGAGCGAAATTCCGTGCGGTTCCGCCGACCTGCTCTCATCCCGGCCGTTCTCTGTTTTTTCGATGCCGTCCTTTTTCCCGGCCTTATCCCGACTCTCCGGCCCGAAGACATTTTCCTCCGAGGTATTTTTGAGATGGTTGATCACTCGCCGCGAATAATGCTTTGAGCGCAGAAAAGCCCCAATGGTCTGCCCATTGAAGCTTTCCGGAATCACATATTCAATTGTTCGAATATTTTCATTCATTATTTATGCAAACTTGAAGGTATCCTTCAGGGTAAGCCACTTCTGATCCTTGTCAGAAAGATTCAGCGGTGTGCCATCCGCCAGCGTATAGCCCTCTGCGGAGGGTGTTCCCTGATAGCTGCCCTGAAGCTCCGGCCACTGAATGTTGATTTCGGGATCGTTCCAGGCCAGACCGCCCTCATCGCCGGGATGATAGAAATCCGTCACCTTGTAGCAGAACTCCGCCTCGTCGGAAAGCACCAGGAAGCCATGGGCGAAGCCCTCGGAAATGTAGAACTGCTTCTTGTTCTCCGCGGTCAGCTCCACGCCGAAATACTGGCCGTAGGTCTCACTGCCGGCCCGCAGGTCCACCGCCACATCATAAACCCGGCCCCGAATCACGCGGAC
Source organism: uncultured Lachnospiraceae bacterium (assembly GCA_964548305.1). Classification (GTDB taxonomy): domain Bacteria; phylum Bacillota; class Clostridia; order Lachnospirales; family Lachnospiraceae; genus Oribacterium. The sequence goes on along the minus strand of CAZJQX010000001.1, from coordinate 79,335 downwards.
CAGCTTGCCCTGCGGATACTGCTTCTGAAAATGCAGTCCGCGCAGCACGCCCTTCACGGACATGCTCTGGTTATCCTGCACGAAAACCATGTCCAGTCCCGCCTCATGCATGTCGTTCTGGTTGTAGGTCTCCATGAAATAACCGCGGTTATCTCCGTGCACCGCCGGTTCAATGATATACAGTCCCTCGATGGGTGCCTTTGTTACTTTGATCTGTCCCATTATTTACTCCTTAACTCGGAATTTCCGTCCTCTTCGCCGCGGGCAAGCGCCCGGCAGCGAACACGAAGACATTATACTCTGCCGCCGCTGGAATTTCCATAGGGTTCCGCTTTTCTTCACAGCTGCGGAGGCTTTCCTTTCCATCTGCTTGCCCCCGGATTTACGTTGTGAAGCAGCAACCTCCTTTACAAATCCCTGCAATCCACAGAAGGCTACTAAGAAAAATCCGATCCTCATCTTCTGCAATCCACTGCAAATCAAAATTATCAAGCCGGCTGCAGCGATTCAGAAAGCCATGCTTCGACCTGCTTTGAAGAAACATTCAGTATATCTGCTATATCCAAAACAGAATTTCCCCGCTTTGACAATCTCATGGCTGTTTCCTTCTTCGATTTCAGTTCTCCTTCAGCCCATTTTACTTCCGCCGAAACAGCCCCTTCAGGCTCTGCAGGAATCCGCTTCCTGCAGCATCCCTCTTAAGCTCCCCTGCGAGATCCTCCGTCTGCACCTTCGGGTTGTAGATCCTGTCCTCCGTGAAAATGCGGTCCATCGGAAGATCGAATTGATCCACCGGCACCTCCTCCGACATCAGTGCCTCGAAGCAGAGGCAGTATTTGTACATGCCCTGTCCCGCGAGGAAGCGGTCGTAATAGCCTGCCCCGTGCCCAAGTCGATGTCCAAAGCGGTCCGCCGAGACACAGGGGATCACGCCGAGCGCCAGCTTATAAGCATCGATCACCGGCAAATCCTGCTTCGGTTCAAGGATCCCGTACCGTCCCGGTTCCAGATCCTCCCAGGAGGTCACCTGCACAGCTTCCATCAGATGCTCTGATCCCGGCAGACAGCGGGGCACCGCCACCAGCTTTCCCATCTGCCAGGCCGTTTCGAGAATCGTGCTCGTGTCCGGCTCGCTCTCGGTACTGACATAGGTGAAAATGCTGTCGACCTGCTGAAAGACCGGATACATCAGGAAGCGCGTAAGCATCCCCTGGTTCGCCTGCTTAATGTAATCCTTCGTCAGATTTTTCTGTTTTTCCCGGATCTGCTGCCGTAATTCCTGTTTTGTCATCTTATCCTCCCGATTCGAGTACGGGCTTCACCGGCGCAAATGCAAGCGCATCAGCACAAATGCAAATACATTGGAACAGATGCAAGTGCATTGGCACAAACCCGCATATATGATCTGCGGCTATTATAGCAGTGCAGAAAGCATTTTCCTAAAATAAAAGTAATTTCCGAATTTTTTATATTTACAAATCCCATTTTCAGTGCTATTCTGTAGTCACAAGGAAGAGATAAGCAAGATACTTGATCTGACGAGAAAGGATGAAGGAATTGCACAGATCTTTTCAAAGAGACCGTAGAAAGAGAGGTAACCACCGATGGATCCTGCACAGCAGCTCGATGGTATCTCCGAATCCTCAAACAGATAATTCCTATTTGATAACAGCACTTGCTTAATAGAATGCAAAGTGGTCATGTTATTCAGCAGAGAATCGTTCATTCGGATTATTGAAAGAGGATTCAGATATCATCGATTACCGAATTCAAAAATTGAATGATTCCGCTTTATAAATAAAGATAAAATCGCAGAAAGCGATAACAGAATATAAAGTGAGAGTACATATCAAAATCCGATAAAGAAGGTACACTCCAATGGCACAGTGAGTTCCAATTGAATATCCGTATTCCGGCAGGGTCGTCGGAAATACCATTTAGATCATATAATTCGATCAGAAAACAATAAGTTGAGTCTATAATGAAAGGGAAGCCGCGTTGGCTTCCCTTTTCTGTATCTATCGGGGCACCCAGTAAACGCCTTAGCGGCGAGCGTATCGTACCGCAAAGCCTTCTGATTCCGGGCTCAGTCCTTCCGCTTCCCGACCACCCGGTTAAATACCAGCAGCGCTGTTGTGGTGATCAGCACGCAGAGCACTGCCATGGCCATGCCGAGCGATACGCTTCCCTGTTCAAACTCGCGATTGATGTAGGTCGAAACCACCAGCGTATTCGGCGGTGCAATCAAGCTCGCTGTTACCAGCTCGCGAAAGGCAATGATAAAGATCATCATCCAGCCGGCAAAGATTCCCCGGGATATCATCGGCAGCGTGATGCGTCGGAACACATAGGCCGGTGAACCACCGAAGGTCCGTCCGGCCTCCAGGAGACTTCCGTTGATCTGCGTGAAGGCAGACGAAACGTACTGCACCGTATACGGCAGATACAGCACCACATAGGCCAGCACCATAATGCCGATGGTATTGTAGAGCGGCACAATCTTGTATACAGAATTCCAAAAGAGCATGATGCCGATGACCATAACGATGCCCGGAAGCATTTCCGGAAGCAGACTCACCGCCTCCAGAGCGCCCTTGAAAAAGCCCTTCGCCCGGCGAACGCATACCACCACTGCTGTACCGATCACCGAGCAGATGGTTGCTGAGGATACGGCCAGAAACAGACTCTTCCAGACAGCATCCAGCGCCTTGGGCGTCGTCAGCAGCTCCTGATAATGCGCCAGCGTGAAATTTCCCGCCGCCAGTCCATAGCCTCTCAGCTTAATGAGGGATGTGGAAATGATGGCGAAATAAGGTATGCCGACTGCCACCAGAATCACCAACAGCACCCACAGCCAGGCCGCCGTTTGTCCGGTCGCAGAAAGCCGGGTTCTCGCCGGACGGCTGCCCTTGCCGTTCACCAGCCGGTAGCTCGTATGCGCGGTAACGTAATTCTGCAGAAGCCACATGGCCATGCAGATACAGACAAGTATAGACGACAAACTGGCGGAATGTCCGAAGTCAATCGGCGCTGTCGTGGAATACTTGTGAATGTCCGTTGTGAATACGTAAAAACCGATGCGTCGTCCCAGTGTATAAGGGGTTCCGTATTCCGAAAGCGTTTTCACAAACACAAGCAGCGCACCAATCGCATAATTTCCCGTGAGCAGCGGGGCAAAAATTCTGCCCGTTCTGCGCAGCGCACCGGCACCAAAGACCGCACCGCTCTCCTCCAGACTGGCCGGTATGTTCAGCATCGCATTCTTCAGCATGGTCATCAGAAACGGAAACACATGCAGACTCATCACCAGAACCAGACCGCCGAAGCAGAAGAAGCCCTCCGACCAACTGCCCGTAAACGGAAAAAGCTGCTGAAACAGGCCACGCCTCTGCATAAAAAGAATCCAGCCCATCGACGCAATATAAGGCGGTGTCATGAACGGAATCATGAATACAATATCCAGCCAGCCGTGCCTGGACAGCTGCGTCCGTGCCAGCAGAAATGCCGTCGGCACCGCTATGATCGTGGAGCAAAGCACCACACAGATGCCCAGCAGCACAGAATTGCATATGGTCTGCAGATTCTCTGCGCCCGCTATAATTCCCCAGGCCTGATACAGATCAAGGCGGCCATCTATGATGACCGCCCTGGCAAATACTGTGATCAGAGGAAGAAGAATCAGGCCTGCCAGAAGCAGCAGAAGCAGGGTCTGCAGCAGCCTCTCTTTCAGATCGATCCGTTTCATAAATCCTCCGTATGTCGTTCTGTCTTACTGGCAAATGCTGTTGAGCTTAGCAGCCGTGTCAGAAGCCACCTCCATCATCTTGTCCCAGTCTGTGCTGATCTGCGGGATGTCTGCAAGATTGGTACGTCCCTCACACTGCACATCGCTGCGGCCCGGAAGCAGGTAGGCATCTGCCACCAGCTCCTGTGCCTCATCGCTGAACAGGAAGTCAACAAATGCCTTTGCATTGTCCATGTTCGGAGCGGTCTTGAGAATCATGGCCGGACGGGGATTTACAACAGTTCCGGAAGCCGGATAATAGATATTCAGCGGCTCGCCCTTTGCCATGGAAGAATAGGCATTGTAATCCACGCCGGCAATCAGAATTCCCTTCTCGCCTGTGGTTACAGCCTCAAGCGCTGCCTTGTTTGCACCGGGAACGGTCAGGCCGTTGTCTGCCCAGCTCTGCATGATGGCCTCACCATCCTCGAGTCCTGTCACCATTCCGGCAAGGAAATCCTTGCAGGCACCGGACTTTTCCGGATCCGGAATTGCGATCATATCCTTGTACTGGCTGTCGGCAAGCTCGGACCAGTCTGCATTCAGCTCAGATACCACTGTGGTGTTGTAGATCACGCCGACAGCAGAGGCACTGTAGCCGAAAAGCGTGTTGTCACTGTCGATCCAGCCTTCATTTACCTTGTCTGCATTCGCCGGTGTATAGCTTTCCAGCTGGTCGTCAGCCTTCATGCTCAATCCGTCGGACCAGGAAGCGAGAATCACCACATCCGCCACCGGATTGGCCTGCTCTGCCTCAAGACGTGCGAGAATCTCACCGGTTGTTCCCTGGAACTGCTCCACCTCTACACCGGTCTTCTCTGTGAAAGCAGCTGCCAGCTTATCGGCAAGACCTGACGGGCTCGGCATATAAACCGTCACCTTTCCGGAAAGTGCTTTATCCTCTGTTTCCTTTGCAGCCTCCGTTGTTTCCTCTGTGGCTGCGCTTGTCTCTGCAGCAGTGGTTTCAGCCGCGGTAGTCTGCTGTGCCTCTGTCTGGCTGTTTGCCGACTGTCCGCAGGCCATCAGACTCAGTCCTGCACCAACTGCAAGCAATGAAGCGACAATTTTCTTTTTCATACTCCCCAACCTCTCTCTTTCTGAATTGAAATAATATTTCTGGGATCTATGTAAATGGAAAGCTTCTCGCCCGGGCTAACTCTGCGCCCGCTGCGAATCGTCCAACTTACCTCTTGATGTGAAGCTGTGATCTCATAGGCATCGCCGAGATACTGCACACTCTGCACCGTAAGTTCGTACTTCTCCGCGTCCTCCATCGGCTCCAGATGCGCGCTTTCCGGGCGAAACAGCTCTGTCTCGCTCAGCCAATTGGACTTCCCGATGAAATGTGCGGCAAATGCCGTCGCCGGCCGGTGATAAATCTGCTCCGGCGTATCATACTGCTCCACAATGCCGCCATTCAGAACGGCAATCCGGTCGCTCATGCTCATGGCCTCTGTCTGATCGTGCGTCACAAACACGGCAGTGATGCTCAGCGCTGAGGTCAATGCCGTCAGCTCATGCCGCATTTCCTCCCGCAGAATCGCATCCAGCGCGGACAGCGGCTCATCAAACAGAATACATCCCGGCTGCACCGCAATGGCCCGTGCAAAGGCCACTCTCTGCTGCTGTCCGCCGGAAAGCTGGTGCGGATACCGTTTTTCGAAATCCTCCAGATGCACGGTCTCAAGCGCCTTATGCACACGCTCCCGCAGCCGTTCCGTATCCCTCTGCGCCCGCAGTCCAAAGGCCACATTTTCAAATACCGTCATATGCGGCCACAGTGCGAAATCCTGAAACACAAATCCGAGCTTCCGCTTTTCCGGCGGCAGATTCACTTTCTTCTCTGCAGAGAATACACAGGTATCGTCCAGCCAGATTTCACCGGCATCCGGCGTTTCCAGTCCGGCGATCATGCGAAGAAGTGTGGTCTTGCCGCAGCCGGACGGTCCCAGCAGCGTGGTGAAGCTTCCGTCCTTTATGGTTAATGTTGTCGGCCTGATCACCTGTTTTCTGTCAAAGCTCTTCGCAAGCTCTATCAGTCGAATCTCCATGGTATTCCCCTTTTCTCTACACTCAACTCAAAATGATATTCCCCTCCCGTAAAGTTCAGCCGCGCC
>CAZJQX010000001.1:0-73334 GCA_964548305.1 uncultured Lachnospiraceae bacterium | reverse complement strand
AGTTTATCGTATCCCTCTCCGCCGTATGGTCGCCCAGCAGGTAGCTGTCGGCGGACACCGGCTTCATTTCCCGGAGATCGTAGGGCGTTTCCTGGTACACAAAGTTCAGCCAGTTGGTATAGGTACAGTTCGAGCTGGAGCGCCAGGACAGAATCGGCGTCTTCGTGGGATCGTCGTCGGGATAGTAGTTCACCGGAATGTCCGGGTTCAGTCCCTTGTCGGCATCTCTCCGATACTCCCGGTCCAGATCATAGCGGTCGTACTCCGAGTGTCCCGTGACGAAGATCTGCCGGGAGGAGCATGCCAGAATCAGATAGCTGCCGGCTTCCTCGCTGTCCGCCACCACATAAAGCTCCGGATTACTGCGGACTGCCTCCTCGTCGATGCCCGTATGCCGGGACTGCGGCACATAAAAATAGTCATCCATGCCCCGCATGATCATCTTCTTCCGGTGCAGCACACGGTGCCGGTAAACGCCGGACAGCTTCTTCGGCAGCAAATGCTTCTGAATGCCGTAATGATGGTAAAGACCGGCCTGCGCACCCCAGCAGATATGGAAGGTGGAGAACACATGGGTCTCGGACCAGTCCATGATCTCGCAAAGCTCCGGCCAGTATTCCACCTCCTCAAAGGGAATCTGTTCCACCGGCGCGCCGGTTATGATAAGTCCATCAAAGTATTCCTCCCGGATATCGTCCAAAGTCACGTAAAACTTATTCAGGTGGGAAGCATCCGTATGGGTAGCGGTATGGCTGGCCACTTTCATAAGAGTAATCTCCGTCTGAATCGGGAAATTCGACAGCACCCGCAGGATATCCAGCTCGGTGTTCTCCTTCAGCGGCATGAGATTCAGAATCGCAATCCGCAGCGGGCGAATCTGCTGTGCCTCGGCGCGGGCCTCATCCATCACAAATATATTTTCAGACTCCAGTATATGCTTTGCCGGCAAATCATTCTGTACCTTAATGGGCATAAATTTTCCTCCCTCGCGCAGCCCTTTGGCCGCAACGACTGCATTATACCCCATATCTGTTCGGCTGCCTAGTATTTCTGTATTTTTCGTGAATATCGCTTGCACTATAAGAAGGAACATGCTATAGTATCTGTCGCAATTGAATAGCTTATTCAGAGACGGCGGAGCTACATAGGAGCGATGAAACCGCAGCAACCCCATTACGGAAGGTGCTAACCTGAGCGAATTTTAATTCGAACAATAAGGCGGAAATGATATTCAGAGACTGTCGGCTTGTTCGACGGTCTTTATTTTTTTCACACGCTGCACAGCAGCAGAAAGGAAGCTATGCTTTTTTCATCCGAGCAGGTGTCCAACGGACACCCCGATAAGATCTGCGACCAGATCTCCGATGCCATTGTAACTGATCTTCTTCAGCACGATCCCAGCTCCCGCATCGCAGCTGAGACCATTATCAAGGACTATGAAATCACCATCATGGGCGAGGTAACCAGCAGCTATGAGCCGGATTACGACAAGCTCACCCGCGACATTCTCCGGAACATCGGCCTCACCGAGGTGGAGAAGTACAACATCCGTCTGCTGATCTCCAAGCAGTCTCCGGACATCGCCATGGGCGTGGACAACGACGGCGCCGGCGACCAGGGCATGATGTTCGGCTATGCCACCAACGAGACCAGGGAAATGCTGCCGATTCCCTACGTGCTGTCCACCCGCGCACTGAAGAAGCTCCGCGACTTCAACCTGAAGGACGGCTTCAGGAAGCTCCGCCCCGATGCCAAGGCACAGGTGAGCTTCGATTACGATACGCACCGCATCGACACCTTCCTGATTTCCACCCAGCATGCAGAAGACATTTCCCTGGAAGAGGTACGGGAGATCGTGAGCGGCATCATGAAGGAAACCGCCGAGGAGGAAGGCCTCAATACCGACTTCCGCGTACTGGTGAACCCCACCGGCCGCTTCGTGCTGGGCTCCTCCTTCGCAGACTCCGGCCTCACAGGACGTAAGATCATTGCCGATACCTACGGCGGTGCCGCACATCACGGCGGCGGTGCCTTCTCCGGCAAGGATCCGTCCAAAGTGGACCGTTCCGCTGCCTATATGGCCCGCAAGGTGGCCCGCGATATCGTGAAGGCCGGCATGGCTGACCGCTGCGAGGTACAGCTGGCCTATGCCATCGGCGTGGCTGAGCCTGTCTCCGTTTATGTGGACTGCTTCGGCACCGAGCATGAGGACAAGAACAAAATCTGGCAGTATGTCCTCGACAACTACGATCTGACCCCGAAGGGCATCACCAAGGCACTGAACCTGCGTGCCGTGGATTACAATCTGGTATCCGCCTACGGTCATTTCGGAAAGCCCGAGCTTCCCTGGGAGCAGTAATGCAGAAAAGACTCTTTCCCGATCCGTTGGGGCGTCATCTCGCCGCCGGTCTCCTTTTGGAGCTGGCGGCGTTTCTGCTGCCCGTTTTTCTCTATGGGCTGCGCTTCCCCAAGCTCCTGACGGCCCAGTCCACGGTCCTGCAGCTCTGCTTCCTTCTGCTGCTCCTGCCCTTCTTAAATGCCTTTTTCGGCATTGCCGCAAGATGCTACCGGAAACCTGCCGGTGTGCGCATCGCCACGAAGCTGACGCGGCCGCTGCTGCTCCTGGGCTGTGTGCTCTGTCTCGTGCTGACGGCCCTTCCGGCCTATTGCTCAGCCACCGACAACACGAAGCAGTACCTGCATTTCGACAAAATGAATTCGGCAATGGAAGCAGAGCTTCGGTCTCTGTTCCCGGCAGAAATTTCGGCGGACGCCGCAGAGCCCCGGTATCAATATTACCGGTACAGCAGCCTGCTGGAGGAAAGCGTGCAGCTCTCCCTCGGAGAAACCCTGCCCGAGCCGGCATTTTCCGAGACCGTCACCGCCCTTCGGGAGAATCCGCTTCTGTCCAACGCCGACTGGCAGGAAAATGATGAAACCCTGCTTCTCAACACCACCTTAAACGGCGGGCTTCATGTGCGGGTGACCACGGATAAGCTGAGCAAGCGGCTGATTGTCTCCTGCGAGTATAGAATTTTAAAGCATTAATATGGCATCAAAAAAGGCTTTGCGTACAGCAAAGCCTTTTTTCTACCTGGTGCCCCAATAGCCAAGCTATCACTGTGCCCGGTAGATTAACCCAGATCTACCATGTGCATCTTTCCGTCACGAAGCATTGAGAACTTGTCCATCGGATACTTCTTCAGATTCTCGAGGATCTTCCGGTCGTCGGCCTCGTCAAGCAGTGTCTGACGCGCCTTCTTGATCTCCGCCTCGGTCTTATGCTTGGAAGGACCGCCCACACAGCCGCCTTCACAAACCATACCCTCAATAAACTCCTCCGGCAGCTTGCCGAGCTTCAGCAGCGTCAGAGCCGTGGTGCACTCCTTACCGCCGGAGCAGGGTCTCAGCTTGATGCCTGTGGTATCCTCGCCTCTCTCCTTCATGCACTCCAGCACAGCATTGGCCACACCGCCGGAGCTTGCGAAGCTCTTGCCCCAGATCGAAGCCTCCTGGTAGGTATCCACAACCGGCTCCAGCTCGAGATCCTTGGACGCAATCATGGTCTGCATCTCACCGAAGGTCATGACGAAATCGGCATTTCCCTCGATATTCATCTCTGCCGACTCGGACTTCTTCGCCATACAGGGTCCAATGAAGACAGTCACACAGCCCGGATGCATAGCCTTCAGATAACGAGAAATCGCACACATCGGAGAAACGGTCTCGGACATGTTTTCCTCGAACTGCTGCGGATAATGCTTCTTCAGCAGGTTAATGAAGGCGGGGCAGCAGGAGGTGGTCATCTTCTTGCCTTCCTTGCGCGCCTCAGACCACTCAGCAGACTCCCAGGCTGCGGTCATGTCGCCGCCGAGACCTACCTCCACCATATCCGTGAAACCGACCTTCTTCAGCGTATTGCGGATAGATGCCAGCGTAATGTCCTTGCCGAACTGGCCCTCAATGGCCGGTGCGCACATGGCATAGACCTCCTTGCCGGCCTTGATGGCGCGGATCACATCCAGCACCTGTACCTTGGTGCCGATGGCGCCGAAGGGACAGGAATGCACACATTGTCCGCAGCGCACGCACTTCTTCTCATCAATAACACAAATGCCGTTATCATCGTAGCTGATGGCATTTACCGGACAGGCCTTACGGCAGGGACGGATCAGATGTGCAATGGCGCCGTAGGGGCAGGCATTGGCACACATGCCGCATTCCTTACACTTGTTGGGGTCAATGTGGGCCCGGCTCTCTGTCATGGTGATCGCGCCGAAACGGCAGCTGTTCTGGCAGGCCTTGCCCAGGCAGAGACGGCAGTTATCGGTTACAGAATAGGAGGACAGCGGACACTCCTCACAGGCCGGATCGATGACCTGCACCACGTTGGTTATTTCCTTATTGGGATCACCATTCTGGTTATTGGCCAGCCGTACTCTCCACTTCAGAACCTCCCGCTCCTTGTACACACAGCAGCGGAAGGTGGGGTGGGGTCCCGGCGCCATCTGATAGCCGATATTCCGCATGGTCTCCTCATTCAGATTGTCCTCCCACTCCAGCCGCGCCATCCGTTCGATGACATCGTGCTTCAGCGCAATCGCGCCCTTATCATTTGTTACCATAAATCTCCCTCCACAGGAAAAAGAACCGCAGATCCCCCGATTAGCGTCTTTTCCTTGCTTTTAGGCAGGGCCCTGACCCCCTGCCGGTTCACTCAACTCGGAGATAGTATAGCATAGAAAAAAAGAGGGGAAAAGCTTGCTTAATGCAAACTTTTTCCCTCCGGAATCACCACCGTGAAGCTGATGCTTTCCTTTTTTGTGTCATAGGACGCAGATATCTTTCCCTTGAAGGCCGCCGTGAGATCCTGGGCCATGGCGAGCCCGATGCCGTAGCCGGAGGTTCCCTTGGCATCCCGGCAATGTGAGCTGTCCGCCCGATAGAAGCGCTCAAAGAAACGGCTGTAATCCACCTTGATGCCGTCGGCATAGGGATTCGTCACCGTCAGCCGGGCAGCCTTTCCCTTGCCGCCGCTGAGCTGCACCGTGATGGTCCCCGACGGATCACAGTACTTCACGGCATTGTCCGTTAAAATGTTCACAAGCTCACGAAGGTAGCGCTCCTCCGCCATCACCCGGACATTTTCCGCGATCTCGCGGCGAAGACATTTCCCCTCCTTTTCGGCTACGGAAATGAAGGATGACGCGGCTTCCTCAGCCACTGCCGAAAAATCCACCTCCGACAGGATAATCTCCTCCTGCTCGCCCGCCTTCGCCATGACGATAAGCTTGTCCACCAGCTGCGTGCCCCGCTTGGTCTGGTTCAGAATGCTGTCGGTCCACTCATTCTTCCCATTCAGCATCTCCAGCACCTCCGCGTTGGCGGAAATGATGGCGAGCGGCGTCTTCAGCTCGTGACCCGCATTGGTGATGAACTGCTTCTGGCACTCCATGTTCCGGCGCATGGGTTCAATGGCGCGCCGGGAAATGATGGTGAGGATGCAGGCGTACAGCAGGGTCAGCAGCACACCGAGGCAGATGGAATTATTGAGAAAATTCTCGGCCGTCAGCAGATTTCTGGTGCAGTTCAGCACCACAATCAGCGTATCCCCATTCTCCAGCGTTTCCGTTTTGTAGTTATAGACAGCATTTCCCGAAAGGAATCGTCCCTGCCTGCGGCCCTTCCGATAGATCTTCTCTGCCTCCTGCAGCGCATCCTTCTCTGAAAGCGCCGAGATATGCTTGATGTTCAGCTCCAGCACGCCGCTGTCATTCATCCGTACGGAGAAATAGCGCGTCTGGTAATAGGCCTCACCGGAATCGTCGTGAAACGCGGCATCGTCGATGTCGTCGGGATCCTCCGGGAAAATGCCTTCGTGCTCGAGAAGCACGTTGAGCGTCGAATCTATCTCCCGTCGGGCTCTTCGGAAGTTGAAAAAATTCACCATGCCGAGAGAAAGCATCAGGAGAATCACCACCGCAAAGGTGGCGATGACAATGAAGCGCCGCTGCAGACGCCGGATCATTCCTTCCATAGGGCTCCCCTTTCCTAAGCTCGTTCCGTTTTGCCGGCGTCGCCGACATTATCCTGAAGGGCAAAGCTGCCGTCCTTCTCACCCTCGATCCGGACATCCGCCGCAATGGCCGCGAGCTTCTGCCGGAGATAGGACACATAAACCCAGACCAGCTCCCGGGAGCCGTCCGGCTCGTCTCGCCAGACCTTCTCGTAGATCTCCTGTGTGCTGAAATTTTTGCCGCGGTTCAGAAGGAAAAGCTGCATCAGCTGTGCCTCCTTCCGGGACAGCCGCACGGAATTCACCGCCGACAGCTCCTGCTCCTCCGTGTCCAGCTGCACATTTCCCAGCGCCAATTTCGTGGGTGTATAGGCACCGGCCCGACGCAGCAGCGAATTCACCCTGGCCACCAGCTCCTTCACCGCAAAGGGCTTTGTCAGATAATCGTCTGCCCCCGCATCGAGGCCGTCCACCCGGTCCTCCACCTGGGATTTCGCCGTCAGCATGATCACGGGAGTCACATTTCCAGACTGCCGCAGCTCCCGCAGCACCGCGATGCCATCCTTTTTCGGCATCATGATGTCGAGAAGAATGCAGTCATAGCTGTTCTCGCTTGCCAGCCGCGCCGCTTCCTCGCCATCATAGGCCGCATCCGTTTCATAGCCGAAATGTCCGAGTACGGCGCAGACCGCCCTCGACAATTCCCGCTCATCCTCTGCCAATAATAATTTCATTCTGTTTACCTCACTCCTCTGCACTGCGGATCAGCTGCCGGATGGTCTGCATGCTGAGATCACAGGAATTCAGCTCGTCCGCGCAGCGCTTCAGCTCCGCTGTGATAATTTCCTGGTTCTGAATGGACTTTTTGTACTTGAGCTCATGCTCAAGGCTCGCCCAGGAATCCATCGCCAGCGTCCGCAGCTGAATCTCCACGTAAAACTGTCCCGGATTCTCTCCCCGGATATCCTCGAGCGGTGCCGTCACCAGCAGAATCATATGATAGCTCCGATATCCATTGGGCTTCGCATTGCGGATGTAATCCTTTTCCTCCACCACCGTGAACCCCGGCGTATTCCGGATATACTCTACATTTTTAAATACATCATCGATAAAACGGCAGACCACGCGGATGCCGATGGCATCATGAATGTCCAGCAGCACCGACCGGGGCGTCTCCGCCAGTCCCTTCCGGCGGCACTTCTCCCGGGCACTGTCCTCCGCCTTCACCCGCGCCAGGATATGCTCATAGATGGAATGGCCGCTCTTCTCCTTTTCCGCCCGGTTGTGCACAGCCAGCTGCTCCAGAACCTGCTGCTTCACCGCCTCCAGGTTTTCCCGCTGCCCGCCATATATACTTTCTTCGTTCAATGCTTACTCCTTTGCTCTTTCTCACTCTATACATCCTTAAGGAAAGCGCTGATTTAATCAGCGTTTGCTTAGAAGTTTAGCAAATCATTATGAAAATGATGTGAAAAAGAGCCGCCTTAGCGGCGGCTCTTAAATTCAGGTGACTGTTTGGCTCAAATTCTCGTAGCAAAATTTTTGTTACACTGATATGAATAGTCTGTAAGGACAACACCTAAACGGTGGACGGTTAGCCCCTATCTTACGAAAGGGGATGATGCCAATGGTCACTTACGATGCTTTGTTTCAATACACATTAGTCTTGTGTGCTGTGGCAACACTTGTAATACTCATAAGCAGAAAAAATAACCGCCCAGACCCTAGGAAAGTTTGACGGTTATTTTCTGATAATAATCCGAAGGGGCTAACCGTTCATACGGTGTTGTCCTCTTTGCCTATAATCTAGCACGATTCCGCAGCGGTGGCAAGCCCCCAAAGATGCTGTAAATCCAGAGGACACCTACCTCCAATGGGTCACTTCCGCTGTAAGCGGCAGCCACCTTCTTCATTTACATTTCTGCTTTTTTCTGTCGTACTCAATGGGAACTCCTAAACCGTCTTTGGTATCTGTAATTCTATTGTTGATGTCGTTTATTTCACATTGGCTTGATTATAGTCAATCTGCAGAAGCTTTGGCAAGGATAAGTTGTTGACGTTTGATATATATCGTGATATATATCAAGTATAAGGAGGAAAGTAAAATGTTGACTGCGAAATTATTTGAAAACGGTCGAAGCCAAGCGGTTCGATTACCGAGGGAATGCCGTTTTGCCGGTGATGAGGTAGCCATTAATAAAGTTGGTGATATTGTCCTCTTAATCCCGAAGGAAAATAAATGGTCTGGATTTGTAAATAGCCTTGATTTATTCTCCAGTGACTTTATGGCCGAAGGAAGAGAAGAGCCTGAGAATCAGGAGAGAGAAGCTTTATGAGATACATGCTGGATACCAACATTTGCATTTATGCCATTAAGCATAAGCCCCAGGAAGTAATCATGAATCTCCTAAAGCACGACGCAGACGATATATGCATTTCCTCCATTACATATGGAGAACTGATGCACGGCGTGGAAAAGAGCCAGGCGGTAGAACGAAACCGCATGGCCCTTACGCTGTTTTTATCTGCGATTTCCATTCTTCCATTTGGAAGCTCCGCTGCAGAAGAATACGGAAAAATTCGTGCAGATCTTGAACGGAAGGGTACTCCCATCGGTCCGATGGATATGCTGATTGCCGGACACGCAAAATCGGAAGACTGCATTCTGGTGACAAATAACACCAGGGAGTTTAATAGAGTGATGAATCTGGAAGTGGAAGACTGGACAAGATAAGCAGCACACCCAAAGTGTGGGAAAGAAGAAAAAGGGCTGCCACAAAAATGCGGCAGCCAGATGTTGCAAAGTTCCGTGCAAAAAGTGTATTTATATTACAAAAATTCGCCGTAAAAAGTGTATTGCCGCAGCAAAAGTTCGTTGCATCTTTTGTAGTCTCATGTTACATTGAACATAAAGAACCGCTCGTATCCGCACGATACCCGGATTGCTGTGCGCTTTGCGCTCTCGCAATCCTCACGATATGGAGGCAAGTGTATGTACCGAATCGCTATGGAAAAGCTTCTGAAATGGAAAGACAGCAGGCATCGTAAGCCGCTGATCATCGAAGGTGCAAGACAGGTAGGCAAAACCTGGCTAATGAAAGAATTCGGCAGACTGCATTTCTCTGACACCGTATATATCAATTTCGATTCAAATTCCAGAATGGCCGATCTTTTCTCTTCTGACCTGGACACTGCGCGGCTTATCCTCGGACTGGAATTGTATGCCGGGCGAAAAATCGATCCCGCCAATACACTCCTGATTTTCGATGAAGTCCAGGAGGTTCCGCGTGCACTCAGCTCCCTGAAGTATTTTTATGAAAATGCACCGGAATACCACATTGTCTGTGCCGGCTCTCTGCTCGGCATTGCCTTGCATGAAGGCACATCGTTTCCGGTCGGCAAGGTGGATTTTCTAAAGCTTGGACCTCTCTCCTACAGGGAATTTTTAATGGCCACAGGCAAGGAACAGTACGCTGCGCTGCTGGAACAGCAGGATTATGCCATGATCGGCAGTTTCAAGCAGATCTATATTGAAGCATTAAAATACTACTATTTTGTCGGCGGCATGCCTGAAGCCGTGCAGTGCTTTGCCGAAGAGACGGATTTTAATGAAGTTCGAAGCATCCAAAAACGGATTCTGTCCGCCTATGAACAGGATTTCTCAAAGCATGCCCCCATCAACATTGTCCCAAAAATCCGTATGCTGTGGAGCTCCATCCCCTCTCAGCTTGCAAGAGAGAACAAGAAATTCATTTACGGTCTGGTCCGTGAAGGCGCCCGGGCCAAGGACTACGAAGCAGCTCTGATGTGGCTTTCGGATTGCGGTCTGATTCACAAAGTAAGCAGAGTGACCACTCCCGGTATCCCCTTAAAGGCTTATGAAGATCTGAAGGCATTTAAATTGTTTCTCCTGGACATTGGATTACTCGGCTGCATGTCCGGTTTGCATTCGCAGACTCTGTTGGATGGAAATGCTCTCTTCGTCGAATTTAAAGGAGCATTGACAGAGCAGTATGTCTGCCAGCAGCTGAAAACCATTGAGGACCTGAGCGTCTATTATTACACCAACGACAGAGGCTCCTGCGAGATTGACTTTGTTCTGGATACCGGCGAGAAAATTGTTCCACTGGAAGTCAAGGCTGAAGTCAATCTCCGCGCCAAAAGCCTGAAGACCTATTACGAAAAATACAGCCCGGCGCTTTCCGTCCGCACCTCCATGGCAGACTTCAAGAAAGAAAACTGGCTTGTAAACCTGCCGTTATATGCTGTAGAAAATATCGTGAAGTTATGATTGAAAATCAGGAGGCGCCGCATAGCGGCGCCTCCTGATTCTGATTTACTTATTCGATTCGCATCTGCCTTATTATTCAGCAAGCCCATTCACCACAGCAATGCCGGCACTTACGCCTAAGCGTGTAGCGCCTGCATTAATGCAGGCAATTGCCTCTTCGGATGTGTGGATTCCGCCGGAAGCCTTCACGCCCATTTCAGGGCCAACTGCTGCTCTCATAATGGCCACGTCATGCGGCGTTGCACCGCCTGTGGAGAAGCCGGTGGATGTCTTCACAAAGTCTGCGCCTGCCTCCTTGGCAATTACGCACACCTTTGTCTTTTCCTCATCCGTCAGCAGGCATGTTTCAATGATGACCTTCACCAATGTTCCGTTCGCAGCTTCCACCACGGCCTGAATGTCCTTCTTCACATAATCCCAGTCACCGGACTTCAGTGCGCCGACATTGATAACCATATCCACTTCATCCGCGCCTTTTGCAATGGCATCCTTGGTTTCAAATGCCTTGGTTTCCGACGTATTGGCGCCAAGCGGGAATCCGATAACCGTGCAGACATTAACCTTGCTATCCTTCAGGCTTTCTGCACACTGCTTTACATAGCAGGGGTTCACGCAAACTGATGCAAAGGCATATTCCTTCGCCTCCTGACAAATCTGCTCAATCTGCTCCTTTGAGGCATTCTGCTTCAAAAGAGTGTGATCGATGATTCCGGCAACATTTTTCTTATTGATTTCCATGTAAGTCTCCTTTTGACAAGCTACTCCCCATTGAGTATATGCACCATCCTTGATGCCATTATTTTTTTACAATAATACCATAGATTTTGCTATTCAAGCACATTTAAATAGCGGAGATGATGCAATGCTAGAACAGGAAGTTCATTTTAGCACCATTATCGGCTGTCATACTGCATTGAATACGGATATTGTTGACACCACTATTCTCTTTCATTACAATAATTATATATCATACAGTATATTACATAAAATTTGCAGTTGTTTAGCGGAAGGAGTCTGCCCATGCTGTTCCAATATTTAAAAGAGCATTATAAGGATGGTGAGCCTATCTTTTTCAGTGACATCAAGATAGACGGCGTTCAGCGAAATGCCTTGCGACAGCAGATTAAAACGCTTGTGGACAGTGGAAAAATTTCAAGGTACGAAAAGGGAATCTATTACATTCCAAAGAAAACCCGGTTTAAATCTTCTATCGGCCCGAGTCCGGAAATGGTGGCGAAATACAAGTATATCTCGCGCGGCGGCAAAACGGATGGTTATTACTCCGGCAGTACATTTGCCAATCTCATAGGTCTCTCCATGCAGGTTCCTATGAAAAAAGAAATTGTCAGCAACAATATAGCCGCTATTGTTCGGGAAGTTAATATCGGAAATCAGATATTTATTGTACGTCAGGCAAGCATCCCCATTTCCGAGGAGAACGCAAAAGTATTGCAGCTCTTGGATTTACTGAAGAATCTTGTTGCGTATCTTGATGATAATTTTGATGACGCCAGGGAAAAGATAAAGAATTATTTAGTTGTAAACCACATTACCAGAGAATCTATTGATAAATATATTCGACAGTATCCGGACTCCGTGTTCAGATATTACTATGAAATGAGGTTAGACAATGTACTTGCATGACGATAAGGAGCTTTTTTCGGAAATCATTGCAGAAGCTAATACGACAACCGGAATCGCGCAATCCATCATTGAAAAGGACTACTATGTTACGATGATCCTAAAGCTTCTTGCGGTGAGTAATCCTGATACGGTATTTAAGGGTGGAACCGCACTGTCCAAATGCTTTCACTTGATAGATCGTTTTTCCGAAGACATTGACATCACCTTTGCCGAACATCTCGGCGAATCTCGCAGAAAAAAGCTCAAATACAATATCCTCAAGCCGATCAGCGATGAACTTAAGATGCCTATTGAGAACTGGGACAATATCGAAAGTGATAAGGACTACAACTATTACCTGTTTTCCTATCAACCTGTTTCTGAAGATGGAATTCCCGGTATTCGGTCCAATGTCAAGTTGGAGACCGCTCTTGTCTCTTATTCCTTTCCAACAGAAGAAAAAGAAGTGGGTTCGATCATCTACGAAGCGATGGCAAATGTCGCGCCTGACATCATATCCGATTACGGACTGCAAAAGTTCTCCATGAAGGTACAATCAGTCAGCAGAACTTTTCTTGATAAGATCTTTGCGCTTTGTGACTACTATTTGGAAGGTAAAACAAAACGGTATTCTCGACACCTGTATGATATCTACAAGCTTTATCCGGTCATTACCGTTGATGATAACTTGAAGGCACTGGCTGAGCAGGTACGCGAACATCGATCTCATTTGTCCATCTGTCCATCCGCAAAAAATGATATGAATATAAAGAAACTTATATACGAATTCCTCGATAAGAAATCCTATAAAAGCGACTACAATACAATTACAAAAGCACTCATTTATGACGACGTAACTTACGAACAGGCTGCGTCAACATTAAAAGAAATTACGGATAAGCTCTTCTGACTTCCAAAAAAATCGCCGCGGAATAACGCGGCGATTTTTTGATTACTTACTTATTGTAGTTCACAATGGTGCCGAAATCCGGCTTCAGGGAAGCACCGCCGATGAGTCCGCCGTCGATGTCCGGCTTGGACAGGAGCTCCTTGCAGTTGCCGGCGTTCATGGAACCGCCGTACTGGATACGGATTGCCTCAGCAGTATCTGTGTCATAGATCTCTGCGATGCAGTCACGGATGGCCTTGCAGACCTCCTCAGCCTGATCAGCAGTTGCGGTCTTGCCTGTGCCGATGGCCCAGATCGGCTCGTAAGCGATAACCACGCCCTTGGCCTGATCTGCTGTCACATCCTGGAATGCCGCCTTGATCTGCATACGGATCCAGTCGAAGCAAATGCCCATTTCTCTCTGCTCCAGAGACTCACCGCAGCATACGATGGGCTTCAGACCCTTCTCCAGGGCCTTCTTCAGCTTCTTGTTGATGTCGGCATCGGTCTCACCGAAATAGCCTCTTCTCTCGGAGTGGCCCATGATCACATACTGTACACCGGCATCCACCAGCATGTCGGCAGAAATCTCTCCGGTATAAGCGCCCTTATCTTCAAAATAAAGGTTCTCAGCGCCCACCTGAATGTTGGTGCCCTTGACAGCCTCTACAACCGGTACGATATCAATGGCCGGTACGCAGAAAACCACGTCCACATCCTCATTTCCGCAGAGCGGCTTCAGTGTCTCACAGAGTGCAACCGCCTGTGAGGGAGTCATGTTCATTTTCCAGTTTCCGGCAATAATCTTCTTTCTCATGTCTTTTTCTCCTACTCAACGATCGTTTGCTGCTGCAACACCCGGAAGCTCCTTGCCCTCCAGGAACTCCAGAGAAGCGCCGCCGCCTGTAGAGATATGTGTCATCTTATCGCCGTAGCCCAGCTGGTTCACAGCTGCTGCGGAATCGCCGCCGCCGATAACAGTGGTTGCCTCGGTCTCTGCCAGAGCCTTTGCCACTTCCTTGGTGCCGGCTGCCAGTACAGGGTTCTCGAATACGCCCATAGGTCCGTTCCAAACCACGGTCTTTGCGGACTTCACAGCCTCAGCATAGAGAGCCTGGGTCTTCGGTCCGATATCCATACCCATCTTGTCTGCCGGGATCTTATCAATGTCTACAACCTCTGTAGCGATGTCCGGATCGTCAATGGGATCAGGGAAAGCAGATGTAACTACAGTATCAACCGGAAGCAGAAGCTTCTTGCCCAGCTTCTCAGCCTTCTCGATCATTTCCTTGCAGTAATCCACCTTGGTCTCGTCGCAGAGGGACTTTCCGATCTCATAGCCCTGTGCCTTCACGAAGGTGAACATCATGCCGCCGCCGATGATCAGGGTGTCGCACTTCTCCAGAAGGTTGGAGATAACGTTCAGCTTATCCACGATCTTGGCACCGCCGAGGATAGCCACGAAGGGTCTCTCCGGATTCTCTACAGCCTGGCCCAGGAACTTGATCTCCTTCTGCATAAGGTAGCCAACCACTGCCGGTCCGTCAACGAACTGAGTTACGCCGACATTGGAGCAATGTGCACGGTGTGCAGTACCGAAGGCATCATCAACATAAACATCAGCAAGAGAAGCCAGATCCTTGGAGAAAGCCTCTCCGTTCTTGGTCTCCTCTGCACGGAAACGGGTATTCTCGAGGAGAACCACATCGCCGTCCTTCATGGCAGCCACTGCGGCGCGGGCATTCTCGCCGACAACCTCAGGATCTGCGGCAAACTTCACCTCCTGGCCGAGCAGCTCGGAAAGGCGAACAGCAACCGGTGCCAGTGTCTTGGTCTTCTTGTCTTCCTCTGTCTTTACCTTGCCGAGGTGGGAGCAAAGGATTACCTTACCGCCGTCAGCAATGAGCTTCTTGATGGTCGGAAGAGCAGCCACCAGACGGTTCTCGTCAGTGATCTTGCCATCCTTCAGAGGTACGTTGAAATCGCAGCGGCAGAGCACTCTCTGGCCCTTCACGTTGATGTCATCTACAGTCTTCTTATTCAATCCAGCCATTCTGGACCTCCTTTTTTATAGAAAAAACCGGGATCCGGGCCCCAGAGAGGCCGGACCCCGGTTTTGTTTTGCTTTTCATTGTCCCGGGGATAAACCGGGCATTCTCCGTGATCGGAAGAATTACTTCTGAAGCAGAGAACCGAAGTGCTTGATGGTTCTTACCATCTGGCTGGTGTAGGAGTTCTCGTTGTCATACCATGAAACAACCTGAACCTCAGATGTGCCGTTGCCGAGAGGCATAACCATGGTCTGTGTTGCATCGAACAGAGAGCCATAGGTCATTCCAACGATATCGCTGGAAACGATCTCATCCTCATTGTAGCCGTAAGACTCGTTGGAAGCTGCCTTCATAGCTGCATTGATCTGCTCCTTGGTAACCTCACCCTCAACAACTGCTGTCAGGATGGTTGTGGAACCTGTCGGAGTCGGAACACGCTGTGCAGAGCCGATCAGCTTGCCGTTCAGCTCAGGGATAACAAGGCCGATAGCCTTTGCAGCACCGGTGCTGTTCGGAACGATGTTAACAGCAGCTGCACGGGATCTTCTCAGATCACCCTTTCTCTGCGGTCCGTCCAGAGTCATCTGGTCGCCTGTGTAAGCGTGGATTGTGCACATGATACCGGACTTGATCGGAGCCAGATCATTCAGAGCCTTTGCCATCGGAGCAAGGCAGTTTGTTGTGCAGGATGCAGCGGAGATGATCTTGTCCTCAGCTGTCAGACCCTGGTGGTTAACATTGTAAACGATTGTCGGAAGGTCATTTCCTGCAGGAGCGGAGATGATAACGTGCTTAGCGCCTGCATCGATATGTGCCTGTGCCTTTGCCTTAGATGTATAGAAGCCTGTGCACTCCAGAACAACATCTACACCAAGCTCACCCCAAGGAAGCTCAGCTGCATTAGCCTTTGCATAGATGGTGATCTTCTTGCCGTCAACAGTGATGTAATCCTCACCAGCCTCAACCTTGTCGCAAAGAGCATATCTGCCCTGTGTTGAATCGTACTTCAGAAGGTGTGCAAGCATCTTCGGAGAGGTCAGGTCATTGATTGCAACGATCTCAAATCCCTCTGCACCAAACATCTGTCTGAAAGCAAGACGGCCGATACGGCCAAAACCATTGATTGCTACTTTTACTGCCATAGTAAAAATCCTCCTGCATATTCGAAATTGAACTGTTTCAACTTCATTTCCTTTAGCAAATACATTCTATTCCATGGATTGTCTTTTTGCAAGTGCAAAAAGCGAAATTTGTTAAAAATTTCACTAGTTCTTTTCGTTGTTTTTACTATGCCATGCTCTTGACATAGCCCGCTACGTTGTCCGCATGGTCGGAAATACGCTCCAGATCAGAAACCACATCCAGGAAAATGACGCCGGCCGAGGTATTGCAGTCGCCGCGGGACAGTCGCTGCAGATGGCTCTCGCGGATCTCCTCCTCGAGGTCGTCCACCTCATCCTCACAGTGGGCACACTTCATTGCCATGGTGAGATCCTCATCCCGGTACGCCGACATTGCCGCATCATAGCTCTCGTAAACCTTGGCGGAAATCTTGCTCAGATCCGTCATACCGATCTCCGAGAAGGAAATCTGATGGTCTCTGGCATACTTCGCCTGCTCTGCGATGTTCTCGGCATGGTCACCGGCCCGCTCAATGTCGGTAATGGCATTCAGCATATTGGTGACCTCCAGCTTCTGGGTCTCGTTCAGGGACAGGTTATCGATGCGGATGAGATAGTCCGTCAGCAGCTTCTGCATGTTGTTGATGACCTTCTCCCGGTCAAACACCTGCTGAATGCTTTCCATTCCCTCATTATTAATGAGGATAGCTACCGCGGCACGGATGTTGGTGGAGACAATGTCGCCCATGCTGCAGACCTCGGTCTTCGCCGCCTGAATGGCCATGGCCGGAGCCTCCAGGATACGCTTGTCCAGATGCTGGATCAGGGCGCGCTCCACATCGGTGTAGCCCTTTTCCTCTTCCTTCTGAGCATCCTTCGGATTCTCCTTCACGAACTTGCCGGACAGCTTCACCAGCAGATCACCAAAGGGGAATAGCACAACGGTACAGGTAACATTGAATACAGTATGGAAAATAGAGATCTCCACAGCAGACAGGCTGCCCTGGAAGAAGCCCTGCATAAAAAAGGACAGGACAAAGATGATGCTGCCGAAAAGAATGGCACCGGTGACATTAAAAAGAAGATGAATCACTGCGGCGCGCTTTGCGGTGCGGGATGTACCCGTAGCAGACAACAGAGCGGTTACGCAGGTTCCGATATTCTGACCCAGTGTGATATAGAAGCCGGCAGCTCTGGGAACTGTGCCGGAAAGGGCCAGGGTCTGGAGAATGGACACGGATGCAGCCGAGGACTGGATAATGCCGGTGACCACAGCACCTGCGAGAATGCCCAGGATCGGATTGCCGCCCATGACACTGAAGACCTTTGCAAAAATCGGTGAGGAGGCATAGGGCTCCATGGCATCAGACATAAAGCTGAGTCCGATGAAAATGAGGCCCACGCCAACGCAGAAGGCGCCGAGAAGATCGTCTGTGCCCTTCTTGCCAAAGAGAACGCGGAAGGCACCGATTCCCACAAGAAGCGGTGCGAAAAAGCTCGGCTTAAAAATCGACAGCGCGTCGCCGCTGACCTGTGTCAGGGAAACCATCCATGCCGTAATGGTGGTACCGATGTTGGCGCCCATGATGATGCCCACAACCTGGGACAGATTCAGCACACCGGCGTTTACGAAGCCGACCACCATAACCGTGGTGGCGGAAGAGGACTGCACCAGGGCGGTGATCGCCGCACCCAGAAGAACGGCCATCAGCTTATTGCCGGTTACCAGTCCCAGAAACTTGGACATACGTGAGCTGGCAGCCTTCTGCATGCCGTCACTCATCACTGTCATACCATAGAGGAACATTCCAAGTCCGCCCACAAGGCTGAATAGACTGGAAAGCAGTGTGATCGTCATATTTTCTCCTTTGAAAACCCAACGTCTATGTTGTCTTGCCTGCCGAATATGGCCGCAATCATTTGCAGTATAGCAAATCGTAAATTTCGTGTAAACTGAAACCAGGATTTCTGTTGCAGCTTTGTAAAATTACCGTAAAAAAACAGCAGGCCGAAGCCCGCTGTTTGTCTAAGTCTTTCGAATGTTTATGCGATTTTTCCGCTGTCCTCACTTGTCGGCATCCGCAAATCCGTAGTAGATGTCCACACCGTCAGCCAGTCCCTCTGCCATTTTGCTGAGGGCATCTGTGCTGTGATCCGTGGTCTTGTCGCCGAGCTCTATGTCCACTGAGGGGATGGTGGAATATGCGGTCTGGGTCAGATCCATATCCATGGAGCCGGAGGAGAAAATCTTGATGTCATTTTCCTTCAGTCCGCTGATCAGACTCTCGCCCAGCTTCTCGTGCTTTGTCCAATAGGAAGCCACCGGCTCCATGGAGCGGAGCGCCTTGGGGGTGGACATGAAGAAGGCACCCTTGTCTTTCTCTGTGGAATCGAAGTGAAGCGCGATATGACAGTCCGCCTTGTTGTTGGAAATGACGGTTCTGGCCACATTGTCCAGCTGCACATCATTTTCCGAACGGATCATCAGCACATCATAACCGCGGGCCAGAAGCTCCTTGCCCAAAAGGTGGGCCAGCTCCAGAGTCACCTTTGCCTCTGCCGTACCGTCCGCAAAGGTCATACCGGAGGATACCGCCACTGCCGAGGTTGCGCCGGCCTTGGTGGTGCCGCTGGTGAGCTTCGGGCTGCCGTCGGGATGGCAGAGGGTCTTCACGCTCTCCCCGCCCTTGGTGCCGTGGCCTGCATTCACCGACACCGTGATGCCCTTCGGATTTTTCGCATCCGTGGTGTACAGCAGAGCCTTTCCCGTATTGATCTTCGAATTGGCGGCATACTTCCAGTCCAGATTCAGCCCGATTTCTGTGGCTGCGAAGACATTAACACTCATCAGCACGCTGAGCAGCAGCACCGCCAGCACTCCCCTTACTCTTTTCATAATCGTATTCCTTCTTATCTCCAGGCGATTCCCGCCTGTCCTTCCCTCACTTAACACGTGAAAGAATAACGCAGTTTAAAGGGGCATGCAATTGCCTTTCCATTACATGCCCCTTAAGGTTTTCTTACAGCCTCACTGCACCAGGGCAGAGACGCCGAACCATATGAGAACGATCACGCCCAGGACGATTCGGTAGTAACCGAAGATCGCGAAGGAGTTTCGCCGAATATAGCGCATCAGGAAATTGATGCAGTAAAGACTGACCGCAAAGGCCACCAGCATGCCCAGAAGCAGAAGACCCCACTGCGCGCCGGTAAAGCCCAGACCGTGCTTCAGAAGCTTCAGAAGGCTGGCGCCGCACATTACCGGTACACTGAGGAAGAAGGAGAACTCCGCCGCCGGGGTTCTGGATACGCCCAGCAGCATGGCACCCAGAATCGTGGCACCGGAGCGGGAGGTTCCCGGAATCAGCGCCAGGCACTGGAACAGACCGATGTAGAGCGCCGTGCGAAGATCCAGCTGCTCCAGCTTCTCTACCCGGAATTCCGCTTCCGCATTCCGCCGCTCGATCCAGATAAAGAGGACACCGTAGATGATCAGCATCAGAGCCACTACCACACCATTGTACAGGTATGTGTCCAGAAGATCATCGAAAAGGATGCCGATGACCGCCGCCGGGAGGCAGGCTGCAATGATCTTGATCCAGAGGTTCATTCTGGAGGGCAGAATGCCCACCCTGCCGGTGCGCCGGGACCGGGCAAAGGGCCAGAGCTCGTGGAAGAAGCGCACCGCCACCGCACCGATGGCGCCCAGCTGGATCACCACCTCAAAAACCTCGTAGTAATCGGCGGGCTGCTTCAGCTGTATGATTTCGTTCACCAGGATCATATGTCCGGTGGAGGAAATGGGCAGCCACTCTGTGAAGCCCTCCACCATGCCGAGGACAATCACCTTCAGAATTTCTATAAAAGTCATGATACCTCCATTTAAATGTCTTCAATCTGCCAGTCGATGGGTGTCAGCCCGTTTTTCTCCAGAAAATGATTGGTCTGTGAAAAAGGCTTCGAGCCGAAAAATCCCCGATACGCACTCAGGGGACTGGGATGCGGTGCCTTCAGAATGAGATGCTTCGGATTCGTCAGCATTGCCGCCTTCATCTGGGCAGGCCGGCCCCACAGGATGAACACCATCGGCCGATCCTGGAGATTCAGCGCCCGGATGGCTGCATCCGTAAACTCCTCCCAGCCGATGCCCCGATGGGAATTGGCCGCATGAGCCCGTACCGTCAGCACCGTATTCAGGAGCAGCACGCCCTGCTCGGCCCACTTTTTGAGATAGCCGTTGTTGGGAATACGACAGCCCAGATCGTCCTGCAGCTCCTTGTAAATGTTCTGCAGTGAGGGTGGGATGTCCACTCCCGGCTTCACAGAAAAGCTGAGGCCGTGAGCCTGTCCCGGCTCATGATAGGGATCCTGTCCGAGAATGACCACCTTCACCTGATCAAGATCTGTCAGGTCGAAGGCATTGAAAACGTCATTCGCCGCCGGAAAGATCTGCCGCGTCTCATATTCCTGCCGCACGATGTCGTACAGCTTCCGATAATATGCCTTGGAAAATTCCGGCTTCAGTGCCGGAAGCCAGTGATTTGTGATCATTGTCAGTTCTCCGAAAAAATCCAACGGGTGTCTCCCTGAGAGCCCGTTGGATATGATGTTTCTATTCTTTTCAGTTCGGTCCCGTCATCTGTCCCTGCGTGATACTCGAGGAAGAGCTGCTCGTCGTTGTGGTAGTGCTTGAGCTTGAGCTGTTGGGGCCGGAGGTACTGCCGGCAGTTACCGTTGTGGTGCCGCCCGGTGTCACAGTTGTTGTGGAGCTGCTGGTGCTCGTTGTTGTCGTAGTCGTGCTGCCCGGCATTGTGCTGGTCTGTACAGCGCTGGTGCCGGAGGGTGACGTGCTGCTGGAGCTCGAGCTTGTTGTACTTGAAGCACCCGGTCCGGAGGTGCTGTCTCCCGCACTCACAGTGGCACCGCCCGGTGTTGTGCTCGTGGTGGTACTTGTCGTTGTTGTGCTGGTGCTGCCCGGCGTTGTACCGGTACTTGTACTGCTGCTCGTGCTTGTGCTCACTGCCGATGCACTGGTAGCATTGGTGACACCGCTGGTATCCGAGGTGCAGGCACCGCTCGGATTAAAGGTATAGTTCACATTGTTGATGGTCAGTGTTGTGTTGGCTGCCATCTTGCCGTCAGACTGCAGATAATAGTAAACATTGCTGTCCTTCAGCCATCCCTTCACCATCTTGCCGTTGGAGCCGAAGTAATAGTAGGCATTGTCGATCTTCGTCCAGCCCACTGCCATCTTGCCGTTGTCTGTGTTCAGATAATACTTATTGCCGTCGGTGTCGGTCTTCCAGCCGGTGGCCATGTTGCCGTTCTTGGAATCCAGATAATAGTAGCTGCCGTTCTGCTGGAACCAGCCGGTGGAAATAGCCGCATCCGTGCCGAAATGATACCACTTGTCCGAAATCTTCGCCCAGGTGTCAATGAGGGCCACACCCTGTGAGGTGCCGCTCGGCTGGAAATAGTACCACTTGTTGTCGATCTGCCGCCAGCCTGTCGCCATGGCACCGTAGGACTTCAGATAATACCAGGAGGTCTTGTTGTTGGAATCCGTCAGCTTCAGCCAGCCGGTCTGCATGGTACCGTCAGACTTAAGATAGTACCACTTGTCGTCTACCTGCTGCCAGCCCGTCGCCATGAGACCGTTGGACTTAAAATAGTGATAGTTGTTGTTGATTTTCTTCCAGCCGGTCACCATGTAGCCGTCGGAATCAATATAGTAATATCCGGAAGAGGTATGTATCCACTTCGCCTTGATTCTCGTATTCGTGGAATCATCCACATAATAGTATTTTCCCTTTTCCTGCCCCCAGCCGGCATAGGCCGCCGTAGAGAGACTTGCAGCACTGAGCATCACAGCCAGGGCTGCAATTCCCGCTTTTCTGCCAAAGCTCATATATTTATCTTCCTTCCTCTGCATTCGTATTTTCCGTTCTGCATGAATCCCTAATACTATAACATACCGACGGAATTTCGTTCCATAAATTCACTTTAAATTTTTTCGAAATTATGTAAGATTTGGTAAGAATCTTTGAAATAACGGTACATTCGCAGGGTATAGTCCCCGAAGCTCTCGCCCAGGGAAATTTTATAATCGCACCACAGCGCCCAGAGCAGACCGCCCAGGCCCATATAGGCCGTCACGATGAGGTTGAGCAGGTCAATGCCTTCGCCCCCGTCGGCAATGCCGGCGCCGACAGCATTTCCCTCCTCTTCCGTGCAGGGTGCCGCGAGATAGTCCGCCAGCAGCTCCCGGGCCTCCTCGTAGCTCATGTAAGAGTAAATGGCTGCCATGGCGATATCAATAAGAGGATCTGCCATGCCGCAGTACTCCCAGTCGATCATCTTCAGCCCCTCCTCCGTGAAGATAAAGTTGTCCTTCACGGCATCGATATGGCAGATGGTCCGGGGCCGGTTCAGGCCTTCCAGCCAGCGCAGCACAGCGCCTGCCTTCTCACGGATCTCCGGATAATCCTCAAAGCTGATCTCATGGCCGCCGGCCCGGCAGAGGGATTCATAATAGCCCAGTCGCTCGCGGATATCAAAGGCATGGCCCAACTGAACGCCGGAATTGTGCAGCTTCTTCAGCATAGCCATACAGCTTTTCCGCTCCGCCGGCTTCGAAAAATCCGCATTCCGGGCCCCCGCATAATAGCGCGATATCTTGTAGCCGCTTTCCGGATCAAAATAGATCAGCTCCTCGGTGATGCCCAGGGGCTGCACAGCCCGGTATACGGCGGCCTCCTGCTTCCGGTTAATGAGCTTTCCGGTGCCGGGGCCCGGTATACGGCAGATAAAGCTGTGGCCCCGCCGGGGGCTCTCGGCACTCTCCCTTATCCGGAAGAGCCAGGACTTGTTGGTCATGCCGGCCTTCAGGCAGCGGATCTCCACTATGTCCGACTCCGGCACCTCCAGCACCCGGGACACCAGCGCCATGGCCTCAGAACCGGAATTTTCCAGGTATGAGGGATCGAACTGCCGGAGCTCCTCCAGGTTTTCGAATTCATAGATCTGCTCCGCCGGCTGCCGGTTTACGTGCATCGGGGGCAATGTCTTCAGATTCCGGATCAGCACATCCTCCCAGTAGAACTGCTCAGTGCCCGGCATACGATAGTAGGCCTCAATGAGGGGCAGGAGCTTCTCCGAAAATTCCCGGGTGAAGTACACAGGTCCGTACATGCACCAATCGTCCTCGCCGCCGACATGCACATCCTTCAGTACACCGTTTTTCCCGAACTGCATCGCCCATTCCCGGGTCGGTCCCGGCATGAAGCTGGCGGCATACCAGGCATAGGGCTCATAGTGATGGTACATATTTTCCCGCATCCAGTTGTCTGAGGACAAAATATAGCAGTTCTTGCCCTGCAGCACCTCTCGGGCATGGTACATGGTGGCCAGCGTATTTTTGCAGGAAAATTCCGGGTTGTAGATGAGCTTCACCCCGAATTTGTCGATGAGATAGTCGAATTTCTCCTTGAGATAGCCCACCATCAGGGTAATGTCGGTGATGCCCGCTTCATGGAGCTGCCGGATCTGCCGTTCGATCATCCGCTCACCGAAGACCGGCAGCAGTCCCTTGGGGGTCTCATAGGTCAACGGCACGAAGCGGGAACCGAAGCCGGAGGCCAGAATCAACGCGCTGTCCACCCGATAGCCCGCCAGCATTTCCCTGCCCTTCTCGGTGACGGTAAAGGCAACATTTCTGCCCCGTCCGCCCTCAGTTTCACTGCTGCGGGAAAGATAGCCCAGCTCGCAGCAGGCCGTGATCTCCTGATTCAGCTTTCCCAGGGAGACATCCGCCTGCTTGGCCAGCTCCCGCTGGGTGCTCTCCGGCTTCTCCAGCAGTGTCCGCAGCAGTATAACATAGTGATTTTCCATTGATGACCTCCATCGCTGAGCCCGTTAGGCAGATTCGGAAGGCTTTGCTGCACGCAAAGCCTCTTATACGCTCGCCGCTAAAGCATTGCCCGTAAGCCAAGCTTCCGCTCGGACCGGAGCAATAACAAAAAGTGCTATTATGTTCATTCTTGCGCTCGTATCGCACATTTTGAACATAATAGCACAGGCTTTTTCGTCTGGCAAGGCTTACGCCTCAGTCTTAGGGTGCCGATACCTCGAAGATCAGATCACCGTAGGACGGGAACGGCCAGAGATCCTTATCCGTGATGGTTTCCAGGGAGTCGGCGGCATTTCTCATGACACGCATTTCCTTCGTCACCTTGTCATGGTAAGCGTGGGCACGCTCCTCCGCATCCTGAATCTTCAGAGATGACTCCACGAGGGCCAGGAGCCGTGTCCGGGAGTTCTGCAGCTCGCTCAGCAGCTGGGATGCCTTCTTCAGAAGATCGGTCTGTACAGAAATGTCGGCCTCCTCACAGGCAGAACGCACCTTATTGATGGAGTCCGCCAGACGGGAGGTGTAACGGATCACCGCCGGAATGATCTGCTTTCCGGCGATGTTGATCATGGCGCGTGCCTCGATGTTCACCACCTTGGCATACTGCTCATATTCCACCTCACGGCGGCTCTCCAGCTCCGTCTTCGTGTAAATGCCGAACTCACCGAAGAGCTTCACAGCCTTCTCGGTGGTGATGGCCGGAATCGCATCTACCATGGACGGCAGATTGGGAAGGCCGCGCCGTGCTGCCTCCTGCACCCATTCCTCGGAATAGCCGTTGCCGTTGAAGATGATGCGCTGATGCTCGGTCAGCAACTCCTTGATAAGGTCATGCACCGCGAGGCTGAAATTCTCAGCCTTCTCCAGCCGGTCTGCGGCCTCCTTGAACTGCTCCGCCACGATGGCGTTCAGGGTAATGTTGGCGCCCGCGATGGAATCGGAGGAGCCCACCATACGGAACTCGAACTTGTTGCCGGTGAAGGCAAAGGGAGATGTCCGGTTTCGGTCTGTCACATCCGCATAGAGATCCGGCAGCGTATTCACACCGGTCTTCAGGTTCTTGCCTTGCTTGGAGTTCACTGCATAGCCGGTGCCGATAAGCTGCTCCACCACATCCTCCAGCTGGGTACCGATGAAGCAGGAAAGGATGGCGGGCGGTGCCTCATCCGCACCGAGACGATGGTCATTTCCCACATCTGCCGCAGAAAGCCGCAGGAGATCCGCATGCCGGTCCACAGCTGCCAGCACGCAGGCCAGCACCAGCAGGAACTGGATGTTCTCATGGGGTGTATCGCCCGGATTCAGCAGGTTGATGCCGTCATCCGTGGTCAGGGACCAGTTGTTGTGCTTGCCGGAGCCGT
Organism: uncultured Lachnospiraceae bacterium; assembly: GCA_964548305.1. Taxonomy (GTDB): domain Bacteria; phylum Bacillota; class Clostridia; order Lachnospirales; family Lachnospiraceae; genus Oribacterium. Next base: position 48,073 of record CAZJQX010000001.1, on the reverse strand, counting down.
TGATGCCCTCGAAGGGCTTCTCGTGCAGAAGACATACCAGACCGTGACGGCTCGCTGCCTTCTTCAGCACCTCCATCACCAGCTGGTTGTGATCTGCCGCCAGATTGGCTTCATCATATACCGGTGCCAGCTCATGCTGAGCCGGTGCCACCTCGTTGTGCTCCGTTTTCGCGGTCACGCCCAGCTTCCAGAGCTCCAGATCCACATCCCGCATGAAATCAGAGATCCGGTGCCGGATCGCACCGAAGTAGTGATCGTCCAGCTCCTGTCCCTTGGCCGGCATAACGCCGAAAAGGGTTCTTCCGGTATAGACCAGATCCTTCCGCTTCAGGTACTTCTCCCGGTCAATGAGGAAATACTCCTGCTCCGCTCCCACAGAGGGCTTCACCGACTTGGAAGTGGTGTTGCCGAAGAGCCGCAGGATACGCATCGCCTGAGTATTGAGTGCCTGCATGGATCTCAGCAGCGGGGTCTTGGTGTCCAGTGCCTCTCCCGTGAAGGAGCAGAAGGCGGTGGGAATGCACAGAGTCACCGCATCTCCCTCATGGCGAAGAAATGCCGGACTGGTGCAGTCCCAAACGGTGTAGCCCCGGGCCTCAAAGGTAGCCCGCAGACCGCCGGAGGGGAAGGAGGAGGCATCCGCCTCACTCCGCACCAGCTCCTTGCCGGAAAACTCCATCATTACCTTGCCCTCCGCATCTGCAGCGGAAATGAAGGAATCATGCTTCTCTGCGGTAATGCCTGTCAGCGGCTGGAACCAGTGGGTATAGTGCGTTGCACCGTTTTCGATGGCCCACTCCTTCATGGCATGCGCCACAGAATCCGCAATGGTGGGATCCAGCTCATAGCCCTCGGTAATGGTTTTCTTCAGCTTCCGGTAGACGCTTTTCGGCAGGCGCTCCCGCATAACGCGGTCATTGAAGACATCCTGACCGAATATCTCTGTGATGGTTTCGTTCATTTTACATACTCCCTTAGATGTAAATGCGTTCAACATAGCTTCCTAAGCACTTTAACAAAGACAAAGGGTTCCCGCAAGCCAAACTTGCGGGAACCCTGTCCAATCCATGTACTATTTTTAAGCCTTACCGTCAGAACCGAAGAGCTGAATCTTGTTCTTGCACTCGGCAATGATAGCCTCTGCACCCGGCTTCAGGAGCTTACGGGGATCATAGCCCTTGCCCTGCTTGTCGGAGCCGGCCTCGATATACTTTCTGGTGGCTGCTGCGAATACCAGCTGCAGCTCTGTGTTTACGTTGATCTTGGAAACGCCCAGAGAAATGGCCTTCTTGATCTGATCCTCCGGAATACCGGAACCGCCGTGCAGTACCAGCGGCATGCTCTCACCGATGGTTGCCTTGATGGATGCCAGAGTATCGAAGGAAAGTCCCTGCCAGTTTGCCGGGTAGATACCGTGGATGTTGCCGATGCCGGCTGCCAGGAAGTCTACGCCCAGGTCTGCGATTCTCTTGCACTCTGCCGGATCTGCGCACTCGCCCATGCCGACAACGCCGTCCTCTTCGCCGCCGATGGCACCAACCTCAGCCTCGATGGACAGGCCTGCCTTGTGCGCAGCTGCCACCAGCTCTGTGGTCTTCTCAACATTTTCATCGATGGGATAATGTGAGCCGTCAAACATAATGGAGGTAAATCCGGCCTCGATGCACTTGTAGCATCCGTCGTAGCTGCCGTGATCCAGGTGCAGTGCCACCGGAACGGTGATGCCCATAGACTCATCCATTGCCTTCACCATAGCGGCAACGGTCTTGAATCCGGTCATGTACTTGCCGGCACCCTCAGATACGCCGAGGATAACCGGGGACTTCAGCTCCTCACAAGCTGTCAGAATGGACTTTGTCCACTCCAGATCGTTGATATTGAACTGCGGAACTGCGTAATGTCCGGCAAGAGCCTTGTCGAGCATTTCCTTTGCATTTACTAACATTTGAATACCTCCCAGGTAAATTCTGTTTGTTGTGCGCTCACGCGCTTGTTAATATCTTAACACACTGTACAGAGATTTGCTATAGCTCAGGCTAAAAATTCGGCTACAGTTTTCTCCAGGTCTGAAACCGCGCATACAGTGTTGTGCCGGATCTCGGCACTGCGTACCTCAGATACCGCCTTCGGCTCCGGCACACCGGCAATCTCGGACAGCTCGTCGATGAGCAGGAACACATCCTTCTCCGCATCCTTGCCGAGAGCCTTCATCACTGCCGGCGCAAACTTGAAGGGACTTGCCGTTGACGCGATCACTGTCTTTGTGGCATCGCCGCTTGTCTTTCTGTACTGATCGTATACCGCCTTGGCAACCGCAGTATGCGGATCAATGACATAGCCGGTCTCCGCCTGCATTTTCCGAATGGTCTCAAAGACCTCGGCTTCCTCGGCGCTGCCGCCCACAAAGTCCTCGGTGAAGGCCCGCATTTCCGCAGTCACGGCGTAGCTTCCCTCCTCGGAAAGGGACTTCATCAGCGCTGCGGTCTTCTCAGCATCTCTTCCGGCGGAAAGGTACAGAAGGCGCTCCAGATTGGACGATACCAGGATGTCCATAGAAGGAGAGCTGGTGAGAATGAACTCACGGTTCTTGTTGTATACGCCGTCAGCGAAGAAATCCGTCAGTACGCGGTTCTCGTTGGACGCACAGATCAGCTTCTCGATGGGCACGCCCATGTGCTTTGCGAAATATGCCGCCAGAATGTTGCCGAAGTTGCCGGTGGGCACGCAGACATTGATCTTCTCACCCTCGGCAAGCTTACCGGCCTTCAGCAGCTGGCAGTAAGCATAAACATAGTATACCACCTGCGGCACGAGACGTCCGATGTTGATGGAGTTTGCGGAGGAGAGGATGATGCCCTTCTCCTTCAGCTCTGCCGCAAAGGCCTGGTCAGCGAAGATCTGCTTCACGCCGGTCTGGGCATCGTCAAAGTTGCCGAGGATCGCTGCCACATGGGTGTTGGCACCGGCCTGCGTCCGCATCTGCAGCTCCTGAAAGCGGGATACGCCGTCCTTCGGATAGAAAACGATGATCTCGGTACCGGGCACATCCTGGAAGCCGGCCATGGCTGCCTTTCCGGTATCACCGGAGGTTGCGGTCAGAATCACGATCTTGTCCTTCACCGCATTCTTCCGGGCGCTGGTCACCATGAGGTGCGGCAGGATGGACAGGGCCATGTCCTTGAAGGCGATGGTTCTGCCGTGGAACAGCTCCAGGAAATAGGCATCATCCGCCTCGTGCAGGGGGGCAATGTCTTCGGCGTCGAATTTCTCATCGTAGGCCGCTGTGATGCAGCCCCGCAGCTCCTCCTCGGTGAAATCGGTCAGGAAAGCCTTCATGACCTCATAGGCCAGGTCCTGATAGCTGAGTGCAGAAAGCGCTGTCAGGCTCTTGTCCAGCACCGGCAGTGTCTCCGGCACGAAAAGTCCGCCGTCCTTGGCAATGCCCCGCAGGATTGCCTGGGATGCGGTAATGCCGGTTTCCTGACCTCTGGTTGAATTGTAAAGCATAATTTTCTCCTCTTTTGTCCTTCTTCAGTCTGTCTTTGCCTTATCCAGAAGACTCTGAATCTTCGTCTTCATCAGATCAAAGGCCACATCGTTCATACCGCTGTTGATGACGATGTCAGCCTGCTGCCGGGTGGGCTCCACGTAAAGATAATGCATGGGCTTCACCGTTGTGAGATACTGCTCGGAAATGTCCTCCACGTGACGGCCCCGATCCTTCACATCCCGGATGATCCGCCGGATGATGCGTTCGTCAGCATCTGCCTCCACATAGACCTTAATGTCAAAGAGGGAACGAAGCTCCGGATTCTCCAGCACCAGAATGCCTTCGACAATGATGATCTGAGAAGGCGCCAGTGTGATGGTTTCATCCGTGCGGTTATGCTCCGCATAGTCATATACCGGACATTCGATGCTTTCTCCCCGGCGCAGCGCCTTCAGATGACGGATGAGAAGATCCGTTTCAAAGGCTGACGGATGATCATAATTTTCCTTCTGACGCACCTCAAAGGGAATGCCGTCATTGGACTTGTAGTAATTGTCATGATAGATCACCGTGACCTGATCTCCGAAGGCCTCCTTCAGCCGATTCGTAAATGTCGATTTACCGGAACCGGATCCGCCGGCAATGCCGATCATAATACAGGAATTCATATGTCCTCCCCCTCTTATCCATAGTTAGGATAGATTTAAGCACAAACCCGCGGCAATTTCAACCGCCAGATACTGAAGTAGAGCAGAATCGTTGTCCATAACAGCATAAAAACCAGACTGCAGATCCACATGGTTCCGAGTCCCACCCCCAGCTCCTCCCGCATATAAAAGAGGAAAATAAAGAGGGCCACACTGAGAATCGTGAGAACATAGGACAATGTTGACGCGCCGAAGGTGCTGCGGCTGAAGACGGAGGCGGCAATGCCGATGGCCGCGAGATACAGCGCCGTAACAAAATAAAATACAATCACCGCCAGCAGCTGCAGCAGACCGACGCCCCCGTAAATATACACCGTCGCAAGAGACGGTGCGGTGCTGGCCAGAAGCAGCAGCACCAGGTCGAGCGCCGCCAGCAGCTTTCCCCGGACCAGCTCCGCCGGCGTCAATCCGGTGGTCAGAATGACGCCCAGGGTTCGCCGTTCCCGCTCTCCCGTAATGGCCGAAGCCGTCAGCGCCGGCATCAGGAGAAGCAGCAGCAGAAACTCCAGTCCGGCCATGAGACTGTAAAGCCGCAGAAAATCCCCGTAGGCAATTTCTCCCGTCTGCCTGGCACCGGCCTGAAGAGAATACATGTTGATCACCACCAGAATGGAAAGAACGGCATTCAATGCTGTCAGCATCAGCGGCAGAATATAATTCCGGTTCTGCTGCAGGACTTCCTTCTTATAGATCGGATTCTGCTTCATAGCCGCTGATCCTCCTTTCCGTTTCTTCACCCGAGAGACTCCGGAACAGAGCCTCCAGATTTCCCTGTTCCCGATGGAAGCCGCAGACCGGTACCCCGGCCATGACCAGATCCTCCAGAAGTCCTGCCTCTTCGGCGGCATCCCCTTCAAAATGGATCAGCAGCTCCCGATTCCGGATGCTCAGGGCATGCACCCCCGGATTCTCCTTCAAGATTCGTATGGCCTCGGTAATGGCCCCCTCCACCGTGATGATGATGGGACTGGAGGCATTGACTCGGCGCTGCACCTCTCCGAGGCTTCCCTCCAGCACCAGCCTGCCGCCGTCCAGAATACCGATATCCGAACAGATCCCGCTGACATCCGAAAGCACGGAGGCCGTCATAAACAACGTGGTGCCCTCGGCGGAAAGCTCCGACAGGATCTGCCGCAGGGTGCTGCGAAATGCCGAATCCATCCCCTTCATGGGCTCATCCAGAAGCAGAAGAGACGGTGTCGGCAGCAGGGCCCGCACCAGAGACAGCTTCCGCCGCTGTCCCGGACTCAGGCTGTCCGTCAGCTGAGCCTCACGGCCGCTGAGCCCCGCCATTTCCAGCAGCAGATGGATACGGTTCTGCACCTCTGCACCGGAAAGGCCGCAGCAGGCCGCAAAAAAGTCCATGTATTCCCCCACCGTCATGGCCGGAAAGCTGCCGGGAATACCGGGCACATAGCCCACCTCCGGTCCGGATACGGCGATATGCACACTGCCGGCATCCCAGGCCTCCAAGCCCGCCAAAATGCTCAGCAGGGTCGTTTTTCCGGCACCGGCAGAGCCCACCAGTCCGTAGGCCGTGCCCCGGGGCACCTGCAGGCTGAGCTCCTCCAGCACCGTCCTGTCACCGAAGCGCTTCAGAAGCCTCTGTACCTCAATCATCTTCCGTCACCTCCGACTGTATGCTGAGCGCCGTGCCGCTGTCTGTCTGCGCACTCTGCTCCCGGCAGCGCACCAGCAGCATGGGCAGATACTGCCGCTGCCCGCTGTTGTTTCTGGGCGCATAGCGCACCTGCAGCGCATTGCTCTCATTAAGATACGGCGATAATTGCTGCTCATCCAGCGGTTCCGTCAGGGAAATGCTGTCATAGCCGCCGCTTTCGTAGTTATAGAAGCAGATGCTGCCCCGGAAGCGCGTCAAATTGCTGTCCTCCGTATTCTCCATCTGCACAGAGCTCATGGCTCGGAGCCCTGTGATCTCCGCATTGTCTCCCAGGTGATAGGTCAGTATCGTGGTTTCCTTCCCGGAAATACTGTTGCTGCGCTCATCGTAGTCCCCGCTCACAAGCTCAGGATCCCGGCTCAGCGCCGCATAGCTCCGATCCTCACCATCGATTTCCGACAGCGGCAAGGCAGCCGTCACCATGGTGACGCCATAGCTTTCCACTCTCTTGCCCAGCACAAAATCCGCACTGTCCTCCCGCACAAAGCCGATGAGCCGCGCATTGGAAAAATAACCGCTCATGTTGTTCTCAAGATAATAGCTCAGGAAGCTCTGCCCGCTGCCGCTGGTGCAAAGAGACGCCAGATAACTGCTCTGACCCACCGGCACCTGCAGCACCGAAAGCCCGTCCAGCTCCACACTTTCTCCTGCCGCCAGACTGCCGATAGGGCAAAGGCGGCCGTACAGAAGGATCGCCGCATCTGTCAGAGTTTCCCCCGTATTGTTCTGAATACTGCCCCGCAGCTGTTCGCCGTCCAGTGTCAGGGTTCCCGTAAAGCAGCCCTCGCTGTTGGGCATCTTATTGTGCAGCTCGAAGTATCCCGCCGTAAAGGGCTCCTCGTTCCGCATGTCCAGTCTCGTGGATTCCCGGTCATAGAAAATGTCGGTGCAGGCCGTATCCTGACTGTCCGCCAGCTTCTGCAGATCCCCGGCAAAGCCCTCGCCGCGCTGCACCGGATAAACGTAGTACTCCGGGCGAATCTCCAGGCCGCAATGGTCCGCGTCGGAGGAGCGCACATTAACATAATCCGTCTCATCCACCGACTCTGCAGAAACATCCCGCAGCTTGGCATAGGTCAGGAAGGTGCCGTTGAAGCGGGTAGGAATGCCCAGTATCCAGATACCCAGGGTAAAAAACACCGACAGCAGCAGCACAGAGGGACGGTACAGCCGCAAAGCCCCGCGGTTCCGCATAAGATAATAGAGAAGGGGACCGACCAGCAGTACATAGGCAAAGAGCAGCAGCATATACAGTTCCACATGGGGAAGCTTGCTGAGATCGGAAAGGTTCATGAGCTTTTCCAGACTCTCATACTGTGCCAGACTCTGCTCCGCCGAGGAAACCGAAAGGGATGCCAGCCGGCTCTGTCCCAGCACCGCGGTCAGTACTGCCGCGGCATAGTCCTCATGCTCCGTGGCAAAGCGCTGCAGCTCACAGAAATCATAGGCTGCTGCCGCAATGAGACCGGAGCCCTCGGACAGCTCCGTCAAAAGCGGCAGGCCATCCATAGAAAAAAGCTCCCGTCCGTTTTCCAGATATACCGGGGACAGCCACAGAGAAAGACGCTGCTGCCCCGCATCTGTCCCCAGAAGAGAGGACGCCGTTGTCAGCATACGGGTGGGCACCAGCGGCTGCTGCAGCAGCTCCGAAAACCAGGGTGACAGGGCCGCTGCACCGCTCTTGCCGCTGCCGAAGATGAGGATGCCGCCGTTCTCCGCCCAGCGGCGGAGGCAGCGGGCCTCCGCCTCAGACACCTTGCTCATATCGAAGTCCGTCACCAGAATCACATCCAGCTGGTCCAGCTCCGTCTCATCCTTCGGCAGATTTTCGCTGTCCAGCGTCACCGTCCTGGTATGCAGCAGCCCATCATTCAGCCTGACATCATTAAAGTAGGAAAGCTTCTCCGGGTTGTCCGACAGAATCCCCAGCAGCAGCTCTGCGCCGCTCTGATTCACATCCAGTCCGATGCGGCGGCTTCCCAGCACCGTGCCGTCCCGCCGCACTGCCTTCACCAGAAGCTGGTTCACCTGTCCACCCAGAGCCACATTCACCTTCAGCTCCGCGCTGCTGCCGGCCTCCGCTATGGCCTGGTAACGATACTGATAAAGCCGCTTGTCAGAATCCGCCATGTACACATAAACATAGCCGGAAAAGGTCTCCTCCTGCGTGTTGTCCACTACGATGGTCAGCGGCAGATAATGTCCCGCCTTCGCCGTATTCTGGTAACCGTAGGTCACCTCCAGATTCACCGCATCCGCCCAAGACGGAAAGCAGAGCACCAGCAGGAAAAACAGCAGCATGAGAAAAAGACCGGCAATTCTGCCGGTCTGTCCCTCTGCTCTCCGGTATCCTTTACTCCTCATCCTTCTTCTCCGCTGAAAAATCCTCCTGCCGCTCCTCGTAATGCAGCGGCAGCTGTACCGTAAAGCAGGTGCCGCCTAAGCCGGAGCTTACCGATACCTGACCGTGATGCATCTCTGCGATGTTCTTCACGATGGCCAGACCCAGACCCGTGCCGCCGACACTGCTGGTGCGGGAATGCTCTACCCGGTAAAACTTGTCGAAAATCAGCGGCAGCTCCTTTTCCGGGATCACATAGCCGAAGTTGGTGACCCGGACGGTCACCTTTTCCGCCTCTCTGTGAAGCTGCAGCAGCACCCGCTTTCCCTCCGCTCCGTACTTGATGGCATTGCTGATAAGGTTGTCAAAGAGCCGGGCCAGCAGATCCCCGTCCGCCTCCATCAGGAGACTGTCGCAGTCGGATAAGAGCTCATAGCTGAGTCCATTCTTTTCGAAGCTCGGATAGCTTTCCTCACAGAGCTGGGCCAGAAGCTGCACTATGTCCAGCTTCGTGATGTGCATATTGACGCGTCCGTAGCTCAGCTTCGTGAAACCGAAGAGCTCCTCAATCAGCTTCTGCAGCCGCCGGGCCTTATTGTATACAATTTCAATGTATTTCTTCTGCTGCTCCTCCGTCAGCCCAGGCTGATTTTTCAGAATGTCCAGATAACCGAGAATGGAGGTCAACGGCGTTCGCAAATCGTGGGCCACATTGGTGATGAGGTCCGTCTTGGACTGCTCCGTCTGCCGTTCCCGCTCAATGAGCTCCCGGATGTCCCTCTCCATTCGGGTAATGGAGGCAGCGATATGACTGAGCTCTCCCTCTCCCGGAATGTACAGCTCCGTGCTGAGGTCTCCGGCAGAAATCTGCTCCACCGCTCTGGCCAGCTTCTCGATGTCCCGGGCCGTGCGGCTCTGGAGCACGGTAAAGCAGAGGGTAAAGAGCACGATGCCCAGCAGCACAAAGAGCAGCACACTGAGCTGAGAGCCGAAGGCGAAGCGCTGCACCATCTGGGAGTCGCTGCCGTTTCGATAGAGATAGGCGGAAAAGGCCGTAATGTTGGTTACAAGAACCGTCAGCACCAGTGCCGCCACCGCCGCCGAAATGCCGATATGGATCAGAAGCTGCAGCATGTAGCCGCGGCCCACGGGCCGGAAAACATATTTTCCTCCGCTTTGCTCTCTCACCTGCTTCTTTTCCATAACTTACTTATCGATTTTGTAGCCCACACCCCAGACGGTGGAAATGATCTTGTTCTCCCGCTGGTCCTCCTTCATCTTGCCCCGAAGACGCCGGATATGCACCATCACCGTGTTGTTGGCTTCATAGACCTTCTCATTCCATACCTTCTCAAAAATCTCATCCGTGGAAAAAACCTTGCCGGGATGAGAGGCCAGCAGGAAGAGAATGTCGAACTCGATGGGCGTCAGCTTAATGTCTTCCCCGTCAATGGTCACCTTGTGGTTGTCCTTGTTGATGGTCATTTCCCGAATGGTGATCTCGTTGTTCTGGAACTGTCCGGCAGCATTGGGGTTCAGCTGCGTATAGCGCCGAAGCTGTGACTTCACCCGGGCTGTCAGCTCCAGCGGGTTAAAGGGCTTGGTGACATAGTCATCCGCACCGCCCGTCAGACCCACGATCTTGTCGAGATCCGTGGACTTCGCCGACAGCATGATGATCGGTACATTGGACGTCTCCCGAATCTTCCGGCACATGCTGAGACCATCCATGCCCGGCATCATGATGTCAAGCAGCACCAGATGGATCTCCTGAGCTGCCAGAATCTTCAGTCCGTCCTCCGCATTGTAGGCCTTAAATACATGATAGCCGTCGCTGACCAGATAGATTTCCACCAGCTCCGCGATTTCCTTTTCGTCATCCACCACCAGAATATTGATTTCTGCCATTGTATCTCCTTTACAAAGAGGGCTTTGCTCTCGCAAAGCCTCTTATACGTTCGCCACTAAGGCATCCACTGGGCTGTATCGCGCCGGGGCACCCGTAAGCCAAGCTTCCGCTCAGCCCGGCACGACAATACCCGATAACCAAGCTATTAATAGGCCCAGTGGATTAGTAGCATCCCAACACTCTTAGCGCCGCGGCCTGATCTGTGAGGCCGTTCAGGGCGTTGATCACATTGGGATCCGAAAGCGAGCCCTCCACATCCACAAAGAAGCGGTACTCGAAATTCCGCTCCGGAATGGGACGGGACTGAATCATCAGCATGTTCACGCTGTTAAAAATAAAGTTGCCGAGAGCATTGTACAGAGCACCCGGCTGATGGCTGGTCTCGAAGCAGATGCTGATCTTCGATGCCTGTGCGCTGTAAAGCTTTTCCTTCCCTACGATCAGGAAGCGCGTCGTGTTCTGCTTCTGGACATTCACGCCCCGCTGCAGCACCTCCAGCCCGTAAAGCTCTGCCGCTTCCTCGCTGGCGAGGGCCGCTGCGGTCCGATCACCGCTCTCTGCCACCTGCTTCGCCGCCAGCGCCGTATTCAGCACCGGCACCGCTTCGATTTCCGGATGCGTCTCGAAAAAGGCGCTGCACTGACCGATGGCCTGGGCATGGGAATACACGCGACGGATTTCTCCCGGCTCCGCGCCGCTGATGCCCAGAAGGGCATGACGGATCAGCAGATCCGTTTCTCCCACAATGGCACAGTCAGGGTAGCGGAGCAGCAGATCAAAGTTGTCTGTCACAGCACCATGGGAGGAGTTCTCAATGGGCAGCACCGCATAGTCTGCCTCTCCCTTCTCCACGACCTCCATGGCATCATGCCAGGTCTTAACATTAAAGAAAACAGAATCCGCCGAAAAGCTCTTTCGGGCGGCGATATGGGCATAGGCGCCCTCCACGCCCTGATAAACCACGCGCTTGCCGGCGAAATCCATGGCAGGAACCTGCTTGAATCCCAGATCTATACACCGGCCGCTCTCCTGCAGAATTTCCAGCTGCCGTCTGCGGGAAAGTGTCATAAGCTGAGAATACAGCTCCCGCACACCCTTCTTATCGAAATCCGAGTGCACGAAGGAAGCCACCGCGTCCAGCTTCTGCCTCTCCCGCTCCGGGTCCAGCACCTGCTTGCCCGTACGGATCTTATCCCTGGCCACCTCCTCGCAGAGGGCCATTCTTTTCTCGTAGAGCGCCGTCATCTGACGGTCCACAACGTCCAGCTCGTCTCTTAATTCCAGTAAATTCATGCCTTGCCTTTCTCTTCCTGCTGCAGCTCATCCAGATAGGATACAATCAGTCCCCGCACATAGACCCCTGCCTGCTTCCGCTCCGTCTCCGGCAGCTCACTGAGTAAAACCGGCTTTCCGATCTTTACCCGCACATGCACCGGACGAATCCAGGGAAAATGCGCCTCCAGAATGTCCCGGGTGTGAAGCATAGCAATGGGAATCACCTTGCAGCCGCTCTTTTCCGCAATTTTAAAGGATCCCTCCTTAAAGGGAAGCACTTCCTTTTCATCCTCTCCCTTGGAGCGGGTGCCCTCCGGATAGATCCAGATGGAGGTGCCGGTCTTCACCAGCTTGATGGCATTGATGATGACCTTCAGATTCTGCTTCAGATTGCTCCGGTCCATAAACTGACAGTGCAGCAGTTCCATCCAGCGGGGCAGCAGCGGCACCTTCAGAAGATCATCCTTCGAAATGAAGCCCGTAGGCCCCTTCACCAGACTGTAGCCGATAACGATATCAAAGAAGGAGCGATGGTTGCCCACATAGAGCACAGCCTCATCCTCCGGAATGTTCTCAAGGCCCTCCACCTCGTAGGTCACGCCGGCCGCCGACATTACCCGCCGGAACACACCCTTGATCTCAGAAAGCACATACATATCCTTTTCCCTGCCCTCCGGCATGGTCCGCAGCCTGAGAAACCGCCAGCTCCCCAGAGTCAGAAAGGATACCACCGTCGCAAGCACCAAAATCAAATGCAGCATCTCAACCTCCCTACAGCTTTAGAGTACATCAGAGAAATGCGGGCGAAGCTTCGTAAAGAAGCGGAGCCCCACCACAAAGAGCAGCAGCGTCACGACCCAGAAATAAATGCCCAGGGTCGGCCGCATCCAGAAGGGATCTCCCGTGATCATGGAGTCCCGGTAGCCCGCCACGATATAATAGAAGGGGTTCAGCTTCAGCACCGTCGCCACCCAGGGGGCCCGGCTGGTGAACAATGTCTCATCGTACATGATGGGGCACATCCAGATGCCGAACTGCAGGAGGATACCGACGATCTGCTGCATGTCCTTGAAGAACACATTAACGGCACTGGTGAGATAGGACAGCCCCAGGGCCAGCATGGCCGCCGCAAAGCTGTAATACACGATCTGCAGCCAGGAAATCTGCGGCATCCGTCCGTTTACCAAATAAAATACGATCATCACCGCAATGAAGAAGAGATGCACGAAGCCGCAGGAAAGCAGCTTGATGATGGGCAGAAGCTCCACCGGGAATACCACCTTCTTGACAAGATAGCTGTATTCCTGCAGGATTCCCGTCACCATGTTCATGACCTCGGAGAAGAAGAACCAGGGCACAATGCCCGGAATCAGCCAGGTGGTATAGCTCACATCCGGCACCGGCGGTGCCGATTTGAAGCCGTAGGGGCCGAAAATAAATGCATAAATCGCAATGGTCACCAGCGGCTGGATGAACATCCATACGATGCCGAAATAGGAGCCCACGAAGCGCTTCCGAAAGTCCGCTTTGGCCAGATCCCAGATCATACGCCGCTTGGCCTTAATGTTTTTCAGCAAGTTGATAATACTGCTCATAACGTCACACTCCGACAAAGCGGAGTCCTTTCACTTTTGTATCCTTTAATTATACCATACATCCGCGACTCACGAAAAGCCCCCGGAGACGCCGACATTTCCCTCGTGCTTCAGGTCCGCGCACAGACGCACAGGAAGAAATACAGCATAAGTCCCAGACTGCAGGCAAGCTCCGGCAGAAGCAGGCGGCGAAGCCTCATTTCTCCCGCGTTTGGACTGCCGCCGGTAACTGCTGCCAACAGCATCGGCAGTGCCGGCAGAAAATACCGGCCCTGTACGCCGAGCGCGTAATCCGTCCGCTTCGGGGTATAAGCCGACAGCATGGTAAGAAGAATCAGCACCACCAAGCCCACAACCGTCATAATGAGCCAGAAGCGGGAAACAGCCCGGAGGCCGCTGCCGCATTTCCGACTGCTTTCCGCCGCCGGGCCGCTGCCTACTGTATTTCGGCTGTGCATCACGCCTCGGTCGCCCAGCAGTGCCGACAGCAGCAGGAATCCGTAGAAAAGACATACCAGCACCAGCGGCGTACAGAGTCCCTGGTCAAAGTGCCCCATGGGGCTGCCCACCATGGTGAGCAGATATTCCGTGCCCTTGATTTGGAATGTATTCCTCAGAATCTTTAAAAGCACCACCGGCATATGGAAGAGCTCCATGAGATCATAGGTCTCAATCACCGGTCCCGTGGTACCCCAGCTCGTCTCATGCACCGCTTCGGTCCCGGGCAGATACTGCAGCAGCGTGCTGAAGTTCACCAGCACCAGCGACAGCACCATGAGAACACCGACCCCTATAACCGAAAACAGCCAATGTGCCGGATGCTTCCAGCGGCGAATCGGAATGGCAAGACAGGCCAGAAACAGCAGACTGTACACCATCTTGCAGGGCGAAAGCAGCAGCGCAAGAATGCCGATCTCCAGAAAATCCCGCCAGCCGATGTATTTTTCCGACAGACTGTGCTCCAGGATCACCGCCGTGAGATAGAAGCTCAGCCCCAGAATGTAGGCATCATAGGAAAAGGAGCTTACCAGCTCCAACAGTATAGGAAAAAGTGATACCGAAAAGAAAATTCCTTTTCCCACCGGGGTCCGGCGCACCGCCGCTGCGCCCAAAAGCGCAAAAAGAAGGAGATTCATAAAGCGCCCCAGGAACAAAAGCCCGTAGCCGCCCAGATGCAGAAGCCGTGCCAGCGTCATCCCGAGCGCCGGCAGGAGATAGGCAAACGGCGTGGTATGTACCGGCTGCTGCAGGGTATAGTGATAGCCCGACTCTCCCGTGGAGAAAATTCCCCGCTTCCATAGCTCCTCATAGCTCTTTCGGGTCAGGGTCATGCCGATGACGGTGGCATTGTCCGGGTCATTGTCCCCGGGCCAGTCATCGATGAAAACATCCTCCGTCCGGATGCGAAGATGCCCTTCGTCATCATAGAGCGGCTTCGGGGTCTGCATCAGCTTACTCGACAACTCATAGGCCCCCACATAGTGCAGCACCTCATCCGGCGCCGAAAGCGGCGACAGCACAAAGGAATACAGAAGCCCCGCCGCGAGGATCGTCAGAAAATACAGACGATGCAGAGGCCAATGCCGGCGGACGCCCTGCCAGAAGCCGAGAAGCAGCAAGAGCGAAAGCAATGCAAGCATCGCAAACCAGACGATCAGAAAGCCGTCTCCGGCAGCCGCAAGATTTCGAAATAATGTGATCATTCCGCTTCACCCCGATTTTCGGCGCCGCCGGCATTATCCTCTCCCTCCTTCAGTGCGAGCTCCTGCACCAGCGTCTTCAGCCGTTCTTCCAGTGCACCCAGCTTCATGCTCATGTTAAAAAGCTTCACCAAAAGGATAAAAATAATGAAAAGAAAGAGGAAATTCGCTGTCGAATAGATGCCCAGCAGCGCCGCCAGCGTATCCGGCAGCACCGGAAAAAGGGCAAAAAGCACAAACATCAGCGAGATCAGCAGCCAAAATACCGATTCCTCGATGCTGATCCGCGACTTTCGAATTTTATGATTGATGAGCGCACAGGTTCCGATCGAAACGATGATCAGAACAACGCGAAGCAATGCCGTCATTTCAATTCCTTTCTCCAATAACCGGGGCTCATGGTAAGCCGCCGCACCATTCCCGCCGGCAGCCTCCGGTAAGCCTTTCCGAGACGATACCCGAGGAGCTTGCAGCCGGAGCGATAGACCAGCGGCAGCAGCAGCCAGGGTCTGCCGGACTTCAGCAGTGCCGCCGCATTCCGCAGCACCATCCGGGCACCCTCACCTTCCGAGGGCACCTCCGCGAATACCTCGGGATGGTCCGCCTGGGACACGCCCAGGTCAAAGTTTCGGTGCAGCTGCTGCAGCCCGGAATAATGATGGGCATGATACACCTCCGCCTCCGCTGCATAGCAGGTTTTGTAGCCCTCATGCATCACTTTGCAGGCAAAAATCATGTCCTCATTGAAAATCGTATGATTAATGAAGCCGCCCAGCGCATCAAAGACATCCCGCCGGTACATACAGCACACATCCGACTGGAAGTAGGTCTTGATGCCGAGCGTCGAAAGATCCGCAAGACTCTTCACCCGGGATTCTGCCGGATAGTTATAGCCTCTGGCGAATACCTCATCAAATCCGCTCTCCTCTGTGGGCAGCTGCCGCCCGTAGGCAGACGCAATTTTGACATCCCGCGAGAAGGCCGCCAGCAAGTTTTCGATGAGATGTGCGTCCTTCGGCACCGCATCATCCGTCATAAGAAGAAAATACGGCGCTTCGGCAGCATCTGAATACGACACACCCAGGTTCCGCGTCGCACCGTGATCAAATTCCTCTTTCCGGATATGATGCACCTCCACCCGCGGACTCTCGATCGAAGCTGCATCCATATACTTCTCTTCTGTATTGATCACAATGATCTTCCGGGGCAGCACAGTCTGCTTCTCCAGCATTTCCAGAAGACGGAAAAACTTCCGTCCCGGCCTGTAGGTGGGGATAATCACATCCACACTCTCAGGTACAATGTCATTTGCAGTCGCATCATTCTCTTTCGCCGAAACTGCCGTATCAGCATGCCTGCTCATATCTGTCTTCCGCTCCGCCATCATTTCTCCTTCAAGCTCAAAGTCCTTCGCCACTGCTGTCCTGCCCGCAGCACACATAGCGAAAACAGCAGGAAAAGCAGCGTCATCAGAAGCACATAATTTTCCGCGCCGCCGAAAAGCCCGCCGAGGAGCACCATCCGGCCGGCTGTGAGCACTGCCGCAATCGTCGCCAGAAGATACCCAAAAAAGATCTGCCGCTGGCAGCGCATCGTCACCAGAATATAGTACTGCACATTGGCAAGGGCATAGAGTCCGCCGCCGAGGATCAGCAGCACAAAGGTCCATTTCTCTGCCGTGAGCTGTCCCGTATAGCTGCTGCCCAGCAGCCACTCAAAGATCCGAAGGCCGAGGCCTCCGAAAATCAGCGCACCAACCGTGATCACCACTGCAAGCACCGTCACCGACAGCAGCATGAACCGGCAGCTGTCCCGGAACGGCTTTTCCTGCCCCTGCCCGTAGGCCTCCGCAAGCCGCGTCAGCATGGGCCGTATCAGAAAATTCGCGATCAGGTAAATGAAGGAAGTGGGCATGAACAGGATATTAAAGAAGCCTGACGCCTCCGATCCCATGCCGCTGTCCACCGCATATTTCGAGGCGGAAAAAACATAAAAATCCAGGAAAACCGACAAAAACAGAAGGCCGGTCTGCTTCAGGAGCCTAAAGACATTAACCGAAGAGAACTGACGGTTCAGCTTCTCCCCCGGACAGAACGAAAGCACCCGCACCGCAAAGGCCCAGGTGCCGAACAGCTGCGCAAGGTCCGCCAGGAAGCAGCTCAGCAGCAAATCTCTGCTAGCCAGAAGACTTCCCAGCAGCACCAGTACAGAAAGCACCGTCCGGAAGCAGAGAGACTGCCCCGTGCGGTACAGAAGCCCCTGCCGCTGCAGCTCGGACTCATACACATCCGCATAGCCGTCAATGATCTTATAAGCCGCCAGCAGCATGAGAATCCCTGCACGGCGAAGGTCGTAGCTTCCCTGCAGAAGCATAAAGCCCAGAAAAGCTGCCGCGCCCAGCACTGCCAGACCCGCCGTCAGCTGCCGTGTCCGCAGATAGTCCCCGAAGCGGTATTCCTGCCGCATATCCGTGATATGGAAGGGCCGGATGCCGAAGTACGACACGATAAAAAACTGCTGTCCCAGCGTGGAAAAGCCGAAGCCGAAGATGCCCCCGTCCCGGGCTCCCGCCAGCCGGATCACCGCGAAGGCCAGCACCATCGAGGCCAACGCATAGATGAGACTCCCGACAGCATTCCACAGCACGTCATTTTTCCAAAGCTTCGCCACTTATTTATTCGCTCCTCTGAAATTCTGCACCAGCAGAATAGACACCAGCATCCGCAGCATATAGCGGATCGCATTCATGGGCCGGAGATAGGACTCTCCCGCCAGCCGGTCCTCGATGACGACCGGGGCCTCCGCCACCTTGGCGCCGTTCTTCATAAGATAGGAAATGGTATCAGGCTCCGGACCGTAATTGAGCTTCTCCGCGAAGCTCTCGATCACCCGGCGGTTGTACATCCGGAGGCCGCAGGTGGGATCCGTCACCCTCCGTCCCGTCGTGAGAAAAATCGCCGCAGAAATCATGCGGGAACCGATTTCCCGCAGCGAACCGCCCTTCTTCTTTTCAATAAAGCGGGAGCCCAGCACGATGTCATAGTCCCCCTCTTCCATTTTCCGAAGCAGCGCCGCCACATCCTCCGCCCGGTGCTGTCCGTCGCCGTCGAACTGCACCGCATAGCGGTAGCCCCGGCGAAAGGCATACTTCATTCCGGTCTGGAAACAGCCCGCGAGCCCCAGATTCACCGGCAGGGAAATGTAGTGATATCCCATTTTCTCGCACAGCGCCTCTGTGCCGTCGGTGGAGCCGTCGGAAATGATGATATAGTCCGCGCCGTTTCCGTTTTCCATGATATCCGCCACCACACGGGGCAGGTTTTCCGCCTCGTTGTAGGCCGGGATCACCAGCAGCACACTGCTCTGCTGTTTACATTCTGCATTCCACATATTTTTTCGTCATATAGCCGCAAAGAGGTGTCACATCCTCCCGGATTTCTTCCCCCGCAAAGCAGCGCAGGGCACCGGAAACCATGGGCACGCCTGCCAGCTCCGTAAAAGCCACCCCGCCGCTGAAGCGGGGATTGCATTCAATAAAATAGTAAACGCCGGAGCCCTCGCCCCGGATAAATTCAAAGTTCACGCAGCCCAGAATATTGAGCCCCGCCGCAATCTGCCGGCAGGCCTCTGTCAAGGCACTGTCCTGAAAAACCCGCACGGAAAGTCCCGCGCCGTTGGGTGTCCGCAGCAGCTCCTCCCGGGGCACCGCTGTACAGTGTCCCTTGCTGTCCCGCAGCACATCCACCGTCACCACATGTCCCTTGATCAGCGGCTGCACGATATAGTTTTCCAGGGCCGTATCATTCAGCTTGTTGGGATCACAGATATTGGAAAATGCGAAGCCCAGCTGATCCTCCTGAAAGATCCGGTAGAGTCCGCTGGAGGAACGACCGTTGACGGGCTTCAGAATCAGCGGATAGGTCACGTTTTCGAAGTCAATGTCGGCGGCCCGGCGGCTGGGGATGATGCGCACATTTCCCTTCAGCTCCGGATCCGCAATGCCGTTCAGGATACCGCCCACCTTCAGGCTAAGCTCCAGCTTATCCCGGAGCAGGACGATCTCCTCCTCCCCGGACATGCAGAGACAGACGCCGGCGGCCTCAAACACGCTCCGGTGCCGATTCAGTGCATCCACCTCCAGATCCGTCAAGGGAAAAAGGTAACGAACGCCTTCCTCTCTGCAGAGTGCAATCAGCACCTCAATGTACTTTTCCTCTTCCGAGGACAGCGGCACCTGTACAAAACGATCCACGTCCTTGGAGGCGGGAATCCAGTTTTTTTCATAGATATCCGTGCCGATGACCCGATGCCCCATGGCCTTCAGCTCCCGAATGACACAGTCCGCCGAAAAGGAGCCGATGGCCGTCACCAGTACCGTTGTTTTCTCCATAGTCCCGTTCCTCCTTCGTCCCTCGTCTAGTCCGGTTTTCCGTTCAGGATGATCCGACAGATCCTCTCTACATCCGCCATTTCCAGATCCGGATAAATGGGCAGCGTCAGAATCTCCTCGGAAACCAGCTTGGCGACAGGCGTCTCATTTACATCATACTGATCCCGATAGCAGCTGTAGGCGTTGATGCAGGGATAGAAATACTTTCTCGCATGAATGCCGTAGCGCTCCAGGTTGGCGTACACCGCATCTCTGCTGTAGGCATAGTTATGGAAGCGCACCGGCATATAGGCATAATTCGATACTGTACGGGGATTCAGCATCGGCAGAATGATGCCCCGCATATTTCCCAGAAGCTCCATGTAGCGGAGGAAGATTTCCTTTCTCTTCCTAATATAGTCATCCACGTGCCGGAGGTTGCAGAGCCCCATGGCAGCGGCAAATTCATTCATTTTGCCGTTGGCGCCCACAGAAGCTACTTCTTCCTTTCCGAGGATGCCGAAGTTTTTCAGCTCATACAGCTTCTCCATAAGTCCCGGGTTCTCCGTGCCGCAGGTCACCGCACCGCCCTCGATGCTGTTAAATACCTTGGTGGCATGGAAGGAGAACATGGAGGCTGTGCCGTAGCTGCCGACTCCCTTTCCGTCATATAGCTCACCAAAGGCATGCGCCGCATCATAGATCACCGGCAGACCGTGCTTATCGGCAATCTCCTGGATATCCTGAACCGCGCAGACATTGCCATACACATGCACCGGAAGGATGGCGCAGGTCTTCTCCGTGATCAGAGCCTCCAGCTTTTCCGGATCAATGGTATAGTTCCGCTCATTGATGTCGCAGAATACCGGTGTCAGACCGTTACGCACAATGGCATGGGTGGTGGACGCGAAGGAGAATGGTGTCGTAATGACTTCGCCCTTCAGATCCAGCGCCTGCAGCAGCAGCTCCAGTGCACTGTGCCCGTTGACAAAGAGCTCCAGTGCCGGCACCTGCATATAGGCCTTCAGCTTCTCCTTCAGCTCTTCGTGATATTTTCCCATATTGGTGAGCCAGGCGGAGTCCCAGATGTCCTGCAGCATGGCCTCATATTCCGGCAGCGGCGGAAGGCTGGCCCGCGTCACATTGATGATTTTATCATTATCCATAATTTATTCCGACCTCGTTTTCTTTACGATTCTATATGATTCCTTACAAATTGTAAATCCTGTCTGGTATCTTTCCGCGAATTGTGATAGTGTGTAACCGTCTATGAGCAAAAAGCGAAACTCTTTGCTGTGCACAAAGACTTTGATACGAATAGGAGGGTTTCTTAAATATGTATAGTATGAAAAAGCTGATTGCCGCCGCGGCCGCCGCGGCTATGGTCTGTGCATCCCCGCTGACCGCATTGGCAGAAGGTCCCGGAGATACCGTCAGCAGCACAAGCACCGGCACTGCCATTTTTTCCGCAAGCACCACGCCGGACGGCAGCAGTTATACAGCAAGCTCCGGTGAAAGCACCACGACAGCAAGCACGGGCACCACGACAACTGCTGTCAGCAGTGAGACCAGCAAGCTCAGCTCCCTGAGCGTGGACACCATTCGTCCCTATATGACCATTTCCCATGACGGCGACATGCAGGCAGATTCCGTGCTGAATCTGGTTCCGCTGGCTACCTATTATGTATTTACCTCTGCCGGCGACCGCATCGACTATGGCTACACCAGCGAGACCGAGTCCTTTGTGTATGCGCAGGACGGCTTCAAGACCATGAAGATCGAGCACCAGAACGTGGGACGCTGGTACTATCGCACCTATACACAGGGAAGCGGCTGGGGCAATTGGGCCGCCAGCGGTGAAACCACCGAAGACAAGGGCAATGTACAGGCCGTTATGCTGCGTGTAAAGGGCTATTCCCATAAGTTCGGTGAGCTCTACTATCGTGCCGTACTGAATGACGGCACTGTTACCGACTGGGCGAAGGCCGGACAGGCCTGCGGCACCATTGGCTCCGACAAGTACATCGTAGCGCTGAAGATCGCCTTCTGGCGGAACGGCGTCACCTTCCCGTACGCCACAGCCAAGCCGCTGG
This sequence comes from uncultured Lachnospiraceae bacterium, assembly GCA_964548305.1. Lineage (GTDB taxonomy): Bacteria > Bacillota > Clostridia > Lachnospirales > Lachnospiraceae > Oribacterium. The sequence continues at coordinate 26,913 of CAZJQX010000001.1, read as the reverse complement.
ACAACGGCGCCACTGAGGGCGTTTATAATGACGGCAGCGGCGTAAAATATGCCACTGCAGACGGCTCTGCCTATACCGGATGGGGCTTCGATGCCGATTCCAACCAGTACTATTTTGAGAACGGCACAGCAGTCACAGGCTGGAAGTCCATCGGCGGCTACAACATTTACTTCGACGGCAACGGCGTGGCCCAGAAGGATCTGGAGCCGGTAATGGGTCTCCAGAGTTCCTATGCCATCAAGATCAACAAGGCTACACGTACCATGTATGTTCTGGCAAAGGATTCCTCCGGAAACTATACGATCCCGTTCAAGACCTTCATGTGCAGTGTCGGCCCGGACACACCGATCGGCAGCTTCAAGATTTATGAGCAGTATCGCTGGCACTTCATGCACACCGACTGCTACTGCCAGTTCCTGTCCCGCTTCAACGGCAGCTTCCTGCTGCACTCACTGCTGTACACGAAGGCAGACCCGCATACCTTTGATGCGATCAACTATAACTACATGGATCAGGCCATTTCCGGCGGCTGTGTTCGTCTGAAGGCCGGCGATGCCGCATGGATCTACAACAACTGCAAGAACGGCACCAGCGTAACCGTTTACTCCGATCAGTGGGACAAGGGACCCGTTGAGAAGGATGCCATCAATCAGGCCATCCCGAGAGATCAGGATTACGATCCGACCGATCCGGTTGTCGGCGGACAGCAGAGCAGCGCAGATGCCGCTGCCGTACAGTCTGCTCAGGCAGAGGCTGCACAGGATGCGGCAGACGGCGCCATCGAGCCCAATGCATAAGTTATGGTAAAATCAACAGTCATTATCCCGAATTATAACGGCTTCCGCTTTCTGGCGGACTGTATGGAGGCTCTGTCAAAACAGAGCCTCTCTGATTTTTATACGCTGGTGGTGGACAACGGCTCCGCCGACGAAAGCATTCCCTGGCTCCGCCGCTGGGCGGAGGAGGATCCTGCGCATCGGATCCTTATTGAAAACAAGGACAATCTGGGCTTCTCCGGTGCCGTAAACCAGGGCATCAAGTGGTCCATGGCCCACAATTGTCTCTACAGCATCCTGCTGAACAACGACACCAAGGCCGATCCTGATTTTGTGAAGGAGCTGGAGGCCGCAATGGAGGCCGACACCAAAGGCCGGCTCTTTGCCGTCAGCTCCCAGATGCTGAAGATGCACGATCCCACGCAGATCGACGATGCCGGCGACCAGTATACCGTGCTGGGCTGGCAATTCCAGCGGGGCCTGGAGGAGCCGGCCGCGAACTGGCAGACACCGGCCTATGTGTTCTCCGCCTGTGCCGGCGCCGCCGCCTACCGAAATACAGCTCTTCAGAAAACCGGCCTTTTCGACACGGCCCACTTCGCATATCTCGAGGACGTCGACATTTCCTTCCGGGCACAGCTCTACGGCTATCAGGTGCTTTATTGCCCCAAGGCCCGCTGCCTGCATGTGGGCTCCGGCACCAGCGGCAGCAAGTACAACAGCTTCAAGGTGAAGCTGTCCGCCCGCAACAGCTGGTATCTTCTGTACAAGAACATGCCGGTCTGGATGATGGTGCTGAACTGTCTGCCGCTTGCTCTCGGCTATCTGGTGAAGCTCCTGTATTTTGTCCGGAAGGGCTTCGGAAAGGATTATCTTGCCGGTCTCCGGGAGGGCTTCCGCACCGCCAAAACGCTGCACAAAGCCCGTTTCGAGGATGTACCTGTGCTCCGCTTCCTGACCATTGAGCTCCGGCTTCTGACCGCCACCTGCGAATATGCTTCACGGCTGCTCAGGAAATACGGAAAACACAAAAACAGTTGAGGTCTAAAACCTTATCATTACAACGCCGCATCAGAAAAGGCCCCGGGACTTTCGTCCCGGGGCCTTTTTTGATATCCATTTACCGCCGTCTCGCGGTCACATTCACCCACTCGCCCTGGTGCTGTACCTCCAGCACCTCAAAGACATCCTCATGGGCCTTGAAGGCATCCAGCACCTCCTGCTCCCGTGTATCCAGTATACCGGAGGTAATGAAGATGCCGCCCTGCTTCAGGAAGGCACCGACCTCACCCGTCAGCAGTACAATCACCGGTGCCAGGATATTGGCCACCACCATGTCATACTTTCCGTATCCCACAGCCTGCCGCACAGCCTCGTTTTCCGGGCCGATGACATTACCCACCAGCATAGAGAAGCGGTCCTCTGTCAGGCCGTTGGCCAGCAGATTGTCATGAACCGCCGGCACAGCCTCCTCATCGAGATCCGTGCCGAAGACATGACCTGCGCCGAGCTTCAGAGCCGTGATGCCCAGAATGCCGGAGCCGGTACCGAGGTCTGCCACCTCCATACCCGCCTGCAGATACTTCCGGATGGCCCGGATGCAGAGCTGCGTGGTTTCGTGCATGCCGGTGCCGAAGGCCGTGCCCGGGTCAATCTCGATCAGCAGCTTGTCCTCACAGCCCTCCGGAATCGTCTCCCAACTCGGCTTGATGAGGATATCATCCACGACGAAGGGATGGAAGAAGGTCTTCCAGTTGTTGATCCAGTCCTTGTCCTCGGTGTCCGCACTGTCCATAGAGCCCTCGCCGATGTCGCAGTACCGGCGCATGTTCTCCAGCTCCTCCCGCACCGACTGCAGCAGTTCCGCCAGCTCCTCCTCTGTATACAGATTTGACGTATTGGGCATATAGCTGTTGTCCACGGAGGGATCCTCTTCCATGGCTTTGGCCTTTGCCAGACGCTCTGCCTTATCCTCGGGGCTCACCACCTCCACATAGAAGCTGACGTCCGCCTTGCCGTCATCCGGTCCCATGTCCGGCAGAATATCAATAAACATGCCCTTGGTGTCCGCCTCAGACAGCGGAATCCGGTCCTCGATCTGGGCGCCTTCAATGCCCAGATCCATAAGGTTCGACACCAGAATCTCCTCCGCCTCTGTGGTGGTATGTATGGTAAATTTTCTCCAGATCATTTGCTTTCCTTTCTCTGTCGGCAGCAATGTCGACGCCTGCCGGCGTCACCGGCCCGCCAGCATTGGCACGCCCTGCCTCTTTCCATCAATGTCTGCTGAATCTTCGCAGCAGGGGCAGAAGCTCCTTCAGCGCCGCAATGCAAGCATCCACCTCATCCTTCGTATTGTATACACTGAAGGAGAAGCGAATGGTGGAATCCAGCAGCTCCTGCTTCACGCCGATGGCACGCAATGTTCCGGAAATGCCCGGATGATTGGAAGAGCAGGCGGAGCCGGAGCTCACGTAAATGCCCTTTTCCTCCAGTGCGTGCAGCAGCACCTCCGCCCTGACGCCGCCAAAGCTTGCCGACACGATCTGGGGCGCACTCAGCTCTCCCTTCTGGGAATTCACCGTCACATTTTCCAACTTTTCGAGCTCTGTGATCATGTAGTCCTTGAGCTCCCGCAGCGCCGACATTTTCTCCGAAAAATTCTGATAGGCCATCTCCGCCGCAAGGCCCATGCCCGCGATGCCCGGCACATTGTGGGTGCCGGAGCGCATGTCCTCCTGCTGCCCGCCGCCGTAGATCAGCGGCTTGATGTGCACCTTCTCATCGATGTAAAGGAAGCCCACGCCCTTGGGACCATGCAGCTTGTGTCCGCTCACAGAAAGCATGTCGATATGCTCCTTCTTCGGACGAATCTCGTACTTGCCGTAGCCCTGAATCGCATCCGTATGGAAGAGCGTATTCGGATTGCATTCCTTCACCACCCGTCCGATCTCGCCGATGGGCTCCAGCGCACCGATCTCATTGTTCACATACATCACCGACACCAGAATCGTGTCCGGCCGGATCGCCGCCCGCAGATCATCGAGGGAAATGTGACCCTTCTCATCCACCGGAAGATAGGTGATCTCATAGCCCTGCTCCGCCAGAAAATCCAGCGGTTTGTAAATGGCCGCATGCTCCACGTTTGTAGAAATGATGTGCTGTCCCTGCCGCTTCTTCGCATAGGCCGCCCCGATCAGCGCCGTATTGTCCGACTCCGTACCGCCGGAGGTGAAGATAATCTCCCGGGGCTTCGCCTTCAGGGTATTCGCCACCTGCTCCCGGGCATGCCGGAAATACTGCTCCGCCTGCATTCCCTTGATGTGCTTCGAGGACGGATTTCCGTAGTCCTCCAGCATCACCCGATTCATAAGCTCCACCACCTCAGGATAACAGCGCGTGGTGGCCGAATTGTCAAAATAAATTTCCTTCATTTCCATCCTCAAAGCTCTCCTGTCTCCGCCGCGCTCTCCAGTGTCAGCATCACTATGCTGAGGGCACAGATAGCCGCGGTTTCCGTTCTCAATATGCGTTTTCCCAGTGTCACCGGCACGATGCCGTGCGCCATGGCCGTCTCTATTTCATTGTCCGCGAAGCCGCCCTCCGGTCCGATGAAGATCGCGATCTTTCTTCGGGCTAATGTCTTCGGCTCCGTCTCCCGGGCCTCCCCGTCCTCTGTCACCAGGCGCTGCAGCTCAGCCATGGTTTTCCGGATGTCCCGGGCATTCTCATAGGGAATCAACCGGCAGTCAAAGTCCGACACATAGTCCATGGCCTGCCGCCAGCCCATCACCGGCAGCACCTCCGGGATCACAGAGCGCTTGGACTGCTTCGCCGCCGCCTCTGCAATGGCCTGCCACCGCTTCACCTTGCTCTCGCTCTTCTTCCCGTCCAGCTTCACCACCGTGTTCTTCGTCTCCAGCGGAACGATGGCCCGGGCACCAAGCTCCACGGCCTTCTGGATGATGAGCTCCATTTTATCGGCCTTCGGCAGTCCCTGGAACAGGTAAATGTCGGCGGGCAGCTCATGCATTTCCTCCCGGAAGTCTATGTGCAGCCGCACCTCCTCCGGCAAAATCTCCGTAATCTCGCACTGATAGTCCGTGCCGTCGCCGTCAGAGATCAGAATCTTCTCTCCGACCCTTCCCCGCAGCACCTGCACCAGATGCCGGTAATTGTCACCGCGCAGCAGTACCGTCCGCTCCGCCATATTCATATCCGTCGGCTCCGCAAAAAAATGATGCACTTCCTGCCTCCTGTCCTGTTTTTTGACTCCTGCTACTATAACGCAAAAGCAGAAGGCTGACAACCGTCAGCCTCCTGCTGTCATCCTTCAGCTTGAGAACCAATCACTTACCGTCGGATTCCTTCATGAAAGTCCAAGCTCCTTCTTCTTGTTCGTCATAGCCTTGTTCCTATACTAGAAATTCCCTTCACTTCCAGCCTCTGCAATATTGACATTCCATTAAGATTTATCTTCCTGTATCTGACGCCAGATCTCCGTGAGGTGCTCAACAGAATAAGCTGCGTTGGCTGGGCTGGTGGAGGGGAGAATGACGGCTTCTATCCCAAGAAGCTTCTCCTGGTATTTCCGATAATATTTTCCAGAGGCAGCGCCGTTGCAGTAGATGCGGCGGATCCGTGACGCTGCGAGGATCGGCTGCAGATCCGTCGGTACAACATTTTTGATGCTGCTGTCGCTTGAGCCGATGATATCGCAACTGTAGATTGCATCCCACAGTGCAATATGATTTCGATGCAACATGGCCTTTTTCTCATCTATGGTTGTGGGAAGAGCCTCCTTGAGAACCGCCGACATTACCCTCCAGAAACGATTCTGCGGATGGCTGTAAAAGAAGAGCTGCTCTCTGGACTTGATTGACGGCAGACTCCCGAGGATCAAGATTTCGGATTCCGCATCATATAAGGGCGGAAATGGGTGCACAATGTGCTGGTATTTTGTATTCATGTTTATCAGCAGATCCTCTTTACCTTTACGCGGCACTTTTTATCGCAAAAAGCGATGCCGTATGCAGCAATCTCCCGGATTTCATCGGCACGGAGTGCATCGGCATAGTTCCTATCTTCAATCTGCTGCACGGCATCATCGCATGCTTTCTCAAGGGAAGCTTCCGTTTTTACGGCTTTAATTTCAATGACAAAGCCCAGCTCGCTGTCATCCCCCTCCACAAGAATGTCGCTGCGTCCGTTTCCGCTTTCCCGGTTGGAGCGCACAATCCATCTGTCACAATTGCACAGCAGCGCCAAAAGAAATCCATGATAGAAAGATTCGTATGCATCATGGAAGCTTACTGTATACCGCAGCTGTTCATGCATCAGCGCTTCGATTTTCTGAGTATCGCAGGCCTCAAACGCGCGGTACAGCTCCGTTAGTCTGTCAGGCTCAGCCGACGCCTTGTCCTGAAACCATTCCAGCACCTGCGTCTTATAGATTTCCAGTATCTCCCGGTTGGGTATCCTGAGTTGATACAGGTTTCCTTCCGGATAATCCGCTGTCGTCAGATACCCGGTCATATACAAAAGGCTCCAGATATTATTGATGCTCTTGTTGATCTCACTGTGCGTCAGCTGTTCATTGACCGGCTTTGTAATCGTTTCTCCGGCAATCAGCCTCTCTATTTCCTTTCGCGCCGTGCCGATTCCTGCCGATTTGTCGATCAGTTCCCTGACCATGTCGTTTCCACTGGTATTGAGCCAGTAAGCCTTAGGCTGCGCATGACTTGACGTTAAAAGGTCATAGCAGTAATTGATCACATCCCAGGGACAATACACATGCTGACCGCCGAAGCGATAGCCGTCATACCACGCATGTATCTCTTCATAATGCCCATCCAGCCCATACGCCGAAAGCATTCTTCTAACTTCCGCATCCGTGAAGCCAAAGTATTCATCAAATCGTTCATCCGAAATCGAATGCACCTTCAGATTGTTGAAGCCTGTAAAAATACTCTCCTTCGATACCCTAAGGCATCCCGTCAGCACAGCAAAATACAGACTGTCATTGCTCTTAAGGGCAGCATTAAACATGGCTCTGATCAGATGAATCATCTGCGGATAATACTGGTTGGCGTATGCTTTATCCAGCGGTACATCATATTCATCGATCAGCAAAATAACCTTTCTGCCGTAATGCTTCTCCAACAGCACACACAGAAGCTGCAGACTTTCCGCAATGCCGGAGGGCCGCGCATTATCACCTGTCAGCTTTATGTATGTATCCTGCTCTTCCGCTGTGAGCGCCGGGCTGCTGCGCAGTACATGCAGTCTTCGTGCTTCGTTGCGAATGATGATGCGCAGCTGCTCATAGGCCTCCTCAAAGTTTGTACCGTTTACGCCCTTCAGGGACACCGACACCACCGGAAACTGTCCCATGTAGGCATCGCAAATCTTCGCATTCTCTCTGATCTTTAGTCCGTCAAATATATGCTTATCGCCGTCCAATTCGAAAAAGCTCTTCAGCATGCTCATATTCAGCGACTTACCGAATCGACGCGGCCGTGTGAAGAGATTCACCTTTGTCCATCCCGCCAGCAAGTCAGCGATAAATGCTGTTTTATCAACATAGTAAAAGTTTTCATTTATGATTTCCCGAAAATCCTCTATTCCCACAGGAAGTTTTTTCATATTCATAAGCCGTTCCTCCTGTTTTTCTCTCCCATGTTTTCAGCTTTTTCACCTGATATCATAATATATCAAAGTCCGGAGGCTGACAACTGCCGGCCTGGAAATGGTTATTGTGCCGGCAGCCGGAACCAAATACGCGCTGTTAAAATGCACAGAAAGACTCCCCGCCGTAGGCAAAGCCTGCTACGAGGAGTCTTTCTGTTACATCTCTGTTGTTGCATTACTATTTGTTTGTACAGGCGCCGTCTGTGCCGAAGCTGTAGCTCTTGCCGTTGATCTCGCGGCTGCCGGTAACCATGACGCCGCAGCTGCTGCCCACCTTGGACTCGAGATAATACCACTTCCCGCCGTCCTGAAGCCAGCCGGTATGCATGTAGCCGTCGCTGTCAAAATAATACCAGCTGCTGCCGATCTTCTTCCAGCCCTGGTTGCTGGCTGTGCCGTTCACCAGATACTGCCATTTCCATCCGGAGCGCTGCCACTGACCGCCGCCGTTGTCCGGTGTGCTGCCGCTGAGTCCTGTATTGGGATTGGAGGCCTTGGAGAAGTTGCCGTCCACCACAGCCTGGTAATCCGCCAGCATTTCCCAGATATCGTCCACATCGTAGTCCGAGGTATCTGCAGCGCCGTCGCCGCCCACAGCCCAGTCGCTCACCGCGATGTTGTAGTACTTGGCATCATTCTGCTTCGGCACGGCCCGCACCGTCACCGTGACCTCCTTCTTTGCCGAAGAATTCACATACGCACTGACATCCTTGCTGGTGCCGGTGACGGTTTCCTCCTGCTTATGGGTTTTGCCCTGGGCATCCACCCACTTGATCCGCAGCTTGTACTGCTCCGCGCTGCCGAAGGGCTCCCACTTCGCCACACCGTTGGTGATTTCTACATTTTCATAGCCCTCTTCCTCCGTGGCGAGCGCCCGGACAGAGGCACTGACCGTACCGGTGCTGCTGAGACTCAGTACATCGGCAATGTTCAGCTCCGTGCTCTTGCTGTGTCGGTGCACGGTCTTCTGATTTCCGTTCTTCTGTGTATAGCTGAGCACCACCTCATAGTCACCCGCATACTGAACAGAGGACCAGCGCAGCTTCTTCGCAGTATAGTCCGCCGTCACATTCTGCGGTGCCGTCAGCTGATAAAAGGGATAGATCAGCAGCCGTCCGCTGGCCTCTGTGTTGTCCACAGAAACCATATCCACGTAGGTCTGGCGAATGCCGGTGCCCCGGATCTTCAGATCATCGTCCAGTACATCATTGTCCGCATGGATCGTGAACTTCACCGTATAGGGCAGGGTAGGATTCGCATCCCGGAGCTCTGTGGTGTCCACACTGAGACTCAGCATGTCCTCATCCTCGTCCTCCAGCTCCAGCTTGGGCAGGAAGGCCTGCCCCGCCGTGTAGCCATCCAGACTGTCCGTGTCCACATTGATCTCGAGACTCTTGATATTGGCATAAGCCGGCAGAGCCGCTGCCATGGACAGGGCACAAAGCACCGCCGTTCCCGCTGCAAACCGTCCGAAAATTCTCTTTTTCATAACTGTATTTTCCTCCGCACCGAAAGGCCCGGCAGCCGGGCCCGCCGACATTATCTTAATCCTTCTCCATGCCCAGCAGCTTCTTCACTGCGTGCCAGATTTTCTTGAATACATTGGCGATCCGCTGCAGTACGCCGGAGGATTCCTCCTCGGTCTCAGCATCCAGACTCTCCTCCTCGTCGTCATCCACAGAAATCTCCTCGGTACGGCAGACGATGGACAGGGCCGTGGGCTCCTGATTCTTCTCGCTGGTGAAGGACTCCTTTACCGCATCCGGATCCATGTTCAGGAAGTTGTTCTCTGCCTCCTTCTCATCCAGCTCATCGTTAATGGATTTCCGCAGATCCGCACCCGAATCCTTCAGATTCTTGGTGTTGTCCACAATCTTCTCGGTATTGTCCACTGCGAGATCACCGGCAGCAAGGGCCGCATCACCGGCAGCACTCAGGTTCTCACTGGCAGAGCGCAATGTGTCATTTACAGTCTGCAGAGTACCGGCCAGATCATCTGTGGTCTTCTGAATCTGTCCCAGCACATCATCTGTGTTGCTCACGGCCTTCTGCAAGTCATCATAGTAATTGTTCATGGTACCAATCAGGCTGTCCAGATCACCGGAAAGCTTGCTGGCACTGTTCAGAAAACGCGCCGTCTGGAAGGACACCGCACCGGCGTCATCGGCAATGTCTTCGATATCCGACAGCACAGAATCGATGCCGCTGATGAGTGCGGCGGATTCGATACCGGCCGCATCCGCAAGTCCGGAGCCAAGCTCCTCCAGTGCGCTCTGCAGCTCCGTGAGCTTCTTGCCGGCCTGTGTGCTGCTGTCTGCCGCGTTTTTGGAAATGTCTTCGGCGGATTTCTGCAGGTTCTGCACAGACTGCAGACGTCCCACGAAACGGGAGGCCTGCTGCTTGGCTGTGGCGCTGGCGTAGCTGGGCTCACTGCTCAGCTGCAATGCCAGACTCAGAAAACTGCTGTTGCCGCTGTATGCATCCAATGCACCTGCTGTGCCGCTCTGTGCAGCCTTCAGCGCTGCAGCAGCCGCCAGGAGCGACGCCGTGCTTACGGCACTGCCGTCATTATCCTCTGTGATCAGACCGCTGCCCTCGCTGTCTGCTGTATCACCGGCATTCCGCAGGGCCGTGTAAATATCCAGAAGCTGCGCCACGCTCTGCTCTGCCGCTGCCTTCTTCGTCGCATCGGAAAGGTCCGTATTGCTTCCCAGACTCTGCTGTACCGCAGAGATCACCGCCTGCGGCAGATACTCCTCCTCATACATCGTGTTGCTGAGGGCTGCATCCGTCACCAGCTTTGACGATGCATCAGACGCCGAAGCCACACCTTTTCCGACAATCGTACTGAATTCATCTGCTGCAGAGGATGCTCCGGCCGCGCCGCTCTGCACCTTCTTCAGCGCATCAGTGAGTCCCGCCTCGCTGATCTCACTGATGATCTCCTGCGCCGTCAGATTGTCCACACCTTTTCCGACAATCGTACTGAATTCATCTGCCGCAGAGGATGCTCCGGCCGCGCCGCTCTGCACCTTCTTCAGCGCATCAGTGAGTCCCGCCTCGCTGATCTCACTGATGATCTCCTGCGCCGTCAGATTGTCTACACCGCTCATCGAGGAGCCCAATGTCTTCAGCCGGGTGCTGAGGGTCTTCATCTTGCTGGTGGTATCCAGAAGATCCTGGTCCAGACTGTTCAGGTTCTTATTCACATCATAAACCATCCACTGAACGGTCTTCAGCGAATCCGACAGCGGCGTCATACTGGTGGACAGATCACGAAGATCCTGAATAGCCACATCATTTCCATTGAAGATCACGTCCTTCGAGGCGTCGATCTTGCTCTTTCCCTGCTTCAGCTGAGACAGCATTTCATTCGTCAGCGAAAGCTGCTCTGATACATCCGTCACATTATCCATCAGGGCGTCCACATCGTCCATCATGGCATTCGTATTGTCCCGAAACTTATCCTTCAGCTCCTTCAGGTCCTTGAGATCCTCCAGGTCGCCCACCGTACCAGGACTCATCATGATGATTGCGCCGACAGTCTCAAAGCTGTCTGTACCCATCCGCACCACGAAGTGAGCTTCCTTACCCGGCAGTGCCTCAAAGGCCACGCCGGAATACTGTCCCAGGTTAATGGTCTGGGAATCCGGCGCATCCACGGAATAGACCTTGTTGTTGTCAATGGGCACCGCGCAGATCAGCATGAAGTTGTTCTTCATGTATTCCGAAGCCTTTTCGTTGGGGTAGCAATCAATGTCCATCTCAATGGTACCGGAGGCACCGGCCACATCCTCGGCATTGGTCACCACGCCGTTCACCTTATAGGTCACATCAAAGGTCCAGGGGGATGTCACCTTCTTCGGATCCAACTCACCCTCAAAGAAGAACTTGCCGCCGTTTTCCGGGGCGGAGAATGTGACGGAGCCGCTGCCCTCCACTGGCTTCTCGTCTGTGGTCATATTCGTGACGCTCAGATAATTGCCGTAGTCGGTGTAGCTCTTCAATGAATTGAAGCTGATGCCCTTTACCACATTTGCCTTGCTGATGCCGCCGTAATAATCCAGATTCAGATACAGGGTCTCATCCACGGAGGCCGTGGCCGGTCCGGCCAGAACGCAGACAGGGGCCAGCGCCTCGGTCAGCACCACCGCGGACAGTACCGCCGGTATCATGATCCTTCTCAGTCTTTTGTTTCGAATTTTCATAATTATCCCCTCTCCTCTTATCTCCTCAGGTCAGGTTTATTCTGTCGTATTGTTTTCAGGCACTCCGGTCTTCCCGGTTCTCTCCCTTGGCTCTCGCGCCGCCGACATTGGCCGAAAGACGCCGAAGCGCCTTTTTGATGCGCTCATGCCGCCGTCTCCGCCGGTTCCGGGCATGTACCGCCGCCTGATGAATCGTGGCACGGATCATTTTCTTCTTCATGCCCTTAGGCACCACAATGAACCTGTCGATAAGCTTCAGAAGGCAGGGCATGCAGCCCACAACGAAGAGGATTGAGAAAATGGCGCCTCTTCCCACCAGATGTCCTACCTCGCTGATGGCGGGGATGGACGAAACCTTGTAAATCGCATAGCCGCAGACCACCAGGATACTGCCGCTCGTGATGATCGACGGGAAGCTCATCTCGGTCATCAGCTCCGCGGCCCGCTTCTTGTCGGGCTCGTGCTGCCGGATCTGTATGTAGTTCTCCGTTGACAGGATCGCATAATCGATGGTCGCACCGAGCTGTATACTGGATACCACGATGTAGCCGATGAACAGCAGCGTATCGCCCACGATATATGGGAATGCCATGTTCACATAGGTCGCAATCAGAATCGGAATCATGGTCGCCGTCGGAAGCAGCAGCGAATGGAAGGAGATAGCCACCACCACGAACACCAGCAGCATGGAAATCACATTTACATAGCTGTAATCGTTGCTCATGATGGAGCGCATGTCCAGCGTACTCGGCGTACTGCCCGCGATATAGGTTTCGTCCGGATAGTAGGATTCCAGCAGGGCCTTGATTTCCTCGTAATCCTTAAAAGCCGTCTGGCTCTCGCTCTTCGTTTTGATGTAGATCAGGAGACGGGTATAGCCGTCCTTATGGAAGAGCTCTGTGATACTCTTCGGTAAAATGCTTTCGGGCACGCCATCCGGAAGATACTCCGACATACCCATTACCTTCTTGACATAGTCAAGGTCGTCCAGCTTATCGACGATTTCCTTCTCTGTGTCCGCCGACTCATTGGGAATGATGGCCACCAGCATATTGGAACGGCCGAACTTCGCATTGATCTCCTCGGTTTCATCATAAATAGATGTGCCCGGTGCGGAGGCCACGGCTTCATTACCGTAATTGAAGTTATTCATGTTCTGCGCCACATAGCACGGAACGGCCACCAGCAGCGCAAGTCCCAGAATATAGGGGGACAGCCGGTTTACCACGACAGAGAAGCGATGGAAGCGCGGCAAAAACGGCTTATGCCGGGTTTTGTCGATCCGATCCGACCAAGCCAGCAGCAGGGACGGCATGAAGAAAATGACCATGATCAGCGAACAGATGATGGACTTCGACATGACGAGTCCGAGATCCGGTCCCAGCTTGAAGCGCATCAGCGCCAGCGCCAGGAAGCCGAAGAGTGTCGTCAGGGAGCTCGCCAGCACCGTACTGATGGTATCGGAAAGTCCGTTCTTCAGCGCCGGTACCTTTGAAAGCCCCTTTTCACGCTCCCGCTCATAGGCATGCAGCAGGAAAACCGAATAGTCCATGGAGGTGGCCAGCTGCAGCACGTCACTGATGTTGTTGGTAATGAAGGAGATTTCTCCGAAGATAATGTTGGTTCCCTTATTCAAGACTATAGCCGATCCTATGACCGTGAGGAACAGTATCGGTTCGAAGTAGGATGTCGTGGTGATGATCAGGATAATGAAGACGACCGCCACGGCAATGGCCATGATCATCGTCATCTGGGCCTGCACATTTTCCTCAATGAACTTCTGCGTCGGCGACATGCCCACGATATAGCCCTTGTCCCCGATGAGATCCTCAATGTCGTCGATGGCCCGCTGGGTCCGTTTGGAGGTATCGCCTTCATTAAAGGTCACATCCATCACTGCACAGTTGTCCTTGTAGTAATCCTCGATATCATCGTAGTTGATGAATTCCGAGGAAGCGTAAATCTGGGTTGTGGTATCGCACCAAACCACCTGATCCACGCCGTCGATCTTTTCTATTTCATTTTTATATTCCTTGGCCTCATACAGACTCACGTCCTTCAGCATGAGACGTCCGGTGCCCGGATAACCGAAGACCTCCTTCATTTTATTGATTGCGATCTTCGATACGGCGGTATCCGGAAGATAGGCAGTCAGATCATAGTTGACGCCCACAAAAAAATAGCAGATCAGGTTGAAAACAACCAGGATCAGCGCAATGTTGCGGATTCCCTTATTGTGATCAACGATAAAATCTGCCAGATTCCCACGTTTTTTCTTCTCATTCTGCTTGTCCATGCTGCACATCCAGTTCTTTAATATACGTTGTTCTATTTATTGACACATGTTCATTTCTGTGATAGTGTTCATTATAGAAAGAAGCTGTGGCTTTGGCAATAAGCAATTTTCATCATGTTGTTATCTATTCAACATTTTTTGTCAAAGTGTTTAAATTTTATATTTATATGACAATCCGCCGCATCCGCTGTGCTTTTCGGGCTGTCAGCGATAAAGGGAGGCGTAAACCATGGAAAACAGTAATGATATGAAGGAACAGGAGCAGCAAAAGCCGGTGACGGATCGCCGCATCCGGAAGACCCGGGCAGCGCTGAAGCACAGTCTGACGGTGCTTATGAAGGAAAAATCCGTAAAGGATATCTCTGTGAAGGAGCTCACCAGTCTGGCGGATGTAAACCGGGGTACCTTCTACCTTCATTATAAGGATGTTTTCGATCTGCTGGAGCAGTCCGAGGATGACCTGCTGCAGGAGCTGCACGAAACGGTCAATGCCTTCCCGCCCACTCTTCTGAACGAGAAGCCGAATCGGCTCTTCGAGGAAATCTATGCGCTTTGCCTGGAGAACGCCGATCTCGTCCGCATTCTCATCGGCGAAAACGGCGATATCAAGTTCCTGAACAAGCTAAAGAAGCTGATGCACGACCGCCTGGACGAGTGGAGCAATATGCTGCGGACACAGCATCCTCAGGCTCAAAACTTCGATTCCTACTTCGCCTTCTTAGTGGGCGGCTGCATCAGTCTGCTGCAGTACTGGTTCCAAAACGGCATGCACGAAACCCCGACCCAGCTGGCGGACATTACGTGTCTGTTTTTGGAGCGGGGAGTGTAATTGCTGCCACTGAGCCCATCGGTGGATAATAAACACTAACGCCCCGGGGAGAACCGGGGCGTTAATGCACACTTAAGTTGAGTCTATTTATTTCAGGAGATTTACCGAAACACACATGCTTATGGTCAGGAGGACATGGTGCCCGGCTGCGGATCCTCGGTGGAGATTCCGGGAAATCCATTCGGTTAGTTTTATCTAACCGATGACTGTACTTTACCACCTGAAATCCTAGTTGTCAACTAGATTATAAATATTTTTATTCGGCAGCACTCGCCTGCTGAGTCTCCTCATACTCGCGCAGCACATCGTTCAGATCTGCTGTCAGCGCATCGCTGTCCAGACCATGCACCATGCAGGCCTCCTCCAGAGACTCTGCCATGGAAGACGGGCAGTACACACAGCCCATGCCGTTCTGCATCAGGAACGGAGCGATCATCTCGTTCATCTGCAGCAGGTCGCCGATTCTCATATCCTTTGTAATCTCTGTCATCTTTTTTCTCTCTTTCTTCCTGTTCTTATAAGCTTCCCAGCTTCTGCAAAGCATCGCCGGCAATCAACGTTTCCATATGCTCCTCATAGTAGGCTTCATTCAAAGCATTTCCCCGGAGCTTCTCGCCGTATTCCGACAGCAGATTGGCGGTTCGATTCAGGCTGTCCTTGTCCTCACCCGCATGCAGCACCAGATAATACCGCCGGTTTTTCTCATCCTTATAGAGTGCATTCTCTCCGGTAAAGAGTGCTCCGGTGGCCTCTGCCGCCTCACAAACCCGCTCCAGTGACTGGAAACGGAAGATTCTGAGCTGCTCCTCTTCACTGCCGGAGGCTTCGGAAGCCTCGCTCTCCGTCTGGCCGTTCTTGTCTGCCTCCATCTGCCGCATCAGGTCATGGGCTCCCTCCAGAATCTGGCTGGCCAGCTGGGATATCCAGCCATTCTTGTCCGACAGATTCTTCGTGAAATGGGAAAACCGGGTATCCAGCTCCTCCGGATCATCCACCTTGGTGATGATCAGCTGAATGGAACCTCCCTGGAGGGGAATCGCCTCTATCATCAGAGGGGTGCTGTCCGGTACGAAACCGACCTCCTCCTGAGCCTTCTGCATCATTTCATTAAAAAGACGCTTGGCTGCCTGAGATCCGTAGGTCATATCCCGCAGGTTGATGTTCCGGCTCGACAGATCCAGACTGGATAAGGTACAGCGTATAGAGTTGTCATCTATTTTTTCTATCTTCATAGGCGCCTCCTTAGCTTCAATACTATACCCTATTCGGCTTCGTTAATCAACTCTCATGCTCCGCGTTCACAAATCTTGTAAACTGCGGCTGCCACATCAGGGTAACTGTGCCGATGGGACCGTTTCTCTGCTTAGCAATGATCACCTCGGCTTCATTGGGGTGCTCCGTATCCTTATTGTAATAATCGTCACGATACAGGAACATCACGATATCCGCATCCTGCTCAATGGCGCCGGACTCACGGAGATCCGACAGCATAGGCCGGTGGTCCGGTCTCTGCTCACAGGCACGGGACAGCTGGGACAGGGCAATGACGGGGCACTCCATTTCCCTGGCAATGGCCTTCAGGGAACGGGAAATCTCCGAAATCTCCTGCTGCCGGTTGTCGCTGCTTCTGCTGCCGGAGCCGGACATGAGCTGCAGGTAATCGATCATGATCAGAGAAAGTCCCTTCTCCAGCTTCACTTTCCGACACTTGGAACGAAGCTCCGTCACCGAGATGCCCGGCGTATCATCGATAATGATGTTGGCACTGGAAATCCGGTCGATGCCGTCGATCAGGTTTCCCCAGTCCTCATCTGTCAGCGTACCCTTCCGCAGCTTATCCGCATCGATCAATGTCTCCAGGGACAGCATACGGTTCACCAGCTGCTCCTTGGACATCTCGAGCGAGAAAACCATGGACGGCATATTCTTCTTCACACCCACATAATCCAGGATATTCAGAACGAAGGCCGTCTTACCCATGGAAGGACGCGCTGCCACCAGAATGAGATCCGAGGGCTGCAGTCCCGCCGTCCGGTAATCCAGATCAATAAATCCCGTGGGCACACCGGTGATGGGCTCCTTCTGCCGGGAGGCCTTCTCGATGTTGTGCAGCACGTTCATGGCCACTTCTTCAATGGGCGTGAATTCCCGGGTATTCCGTTTCTGGAGAAGATCAAAAATCCGCTTCTCCGTCTGGGCCAGAATGTCCTCCACATCCTCCTTGCCGGCATAGCACATATTGGCAATGTCTTCGTTGGTGCGGATCAGATTGCGGAGCAGCGCCTTTTCCTTGACGATGTTGCAATAGGAGCGAATGTTCGCCGAAGTGGCGACCGCCTGCATTATCCCCTTCAGGAAAGCGGTGTCCGATACCTCGGGCGGCACATCCTTCTGCTTCAGCCGGTCCTGAAGCGTCACCAGATCCACAGGCTTCGCTTCGTTGAACAGCTCCCGCATGGCCGAGAACATGATGCCGTACTGCCGCTGGTAAAAATCCTCCTCGACGAGAAGCTCCGTGGCCGTCAGCACCGCATCCTTATCGCGGAGCATGGCACCGATGACACCCTGCTCCGCCTCTGCGGAATGGGGCACCACCCGGGCTATCACATTTTCATCCATCTCTGCCATGGCTCACACTCCCGCTTACTCTGCCGCCTGTACGCTCACATGCAGCTTTGCCGTCACATCCTTGTGCAGCTTGATTGCGATATCATAGCCGCCGAGGTTCTTCAAGGGCACATCGCTCTCGATCTTCTTCTTGTCCACGTCAATGCCTGTCTGCGCCTTCAGGGCCTCATGAATCTCCTTGGTGGAGACAGAACCGAAGATTCGTCCGTCCTTGCCGGACTTGATCTTTACCACCACCTTGGCGGCCTCAATCTTCTCCTTCAGAGCCTCTGCCTCTGCCAGCTTCTCGGCAGCCAGCTTCTCAGCGTTCTGGTTCTGCAGCTTCAGAGTATTCAGGTTCTTGCTGTCTGCAATTACGCCGGTCTTGGAAGGGATAATGAAGTTTCTTCCATAGCCCTCGCTGACCTCTACGATCTCGCCCTTCTTACCCAATGCCTTTACATCCTTCAACAGAATTACTTTCATTATGATGCCTCTCCTTCGTCAATCATCTGGTCAATCGCTTCCTTCACAGAAGCAATGGCTTCCTCTATGCTGCCCTCCCGAAGCTGCGCTCCGGCAATGGTCCGGTGGCCGCCGCCGCCCAGCTTCTCCATCAATACCTGTACATTCATCTCATCGATGGAACGGGCAGATACATAGATCACATCGTTATACAGCGTCAGCACCACGCTGGCCTTAATGCCCCGGATATTCAGGAGCTCGTTGGCCGTCTGAGCGCAGATCACTGTCGGGCTCTCCAGTCCCTTGCTGGACACGGTACTGAAGGCATAGGCGTTCCGGTAAATGTCGGCATTGCTGATGGCCTCAGCCTTCGCCTGATAGTCCTTCAGGTTTTCCCGGAAAATCTTCCGGATCCGGGTGATATCCGCACCGCAGCGCCGCAGATAGGCCGCCGCCTCGAAGGTACGGACACCGGTCTGGTTGGTGAACTCCTGGGAATCGATGACGATGCCGCCGTAAAGGCAATCTGCCTCCATGGACTTCACCTTGATGCCGTCACCGATATACTGCATCATCTCAGCAATCATCTCACTGGCAGAGGATGCATAGGGCTCGCAGTAGCTCAGCACCGCGCCCTGTATGGTCTCTGAGCTCTGCCGATGATGATCGAAGACCACAATGGTCCGGCACAGCTTCAGAAGCTCCGGCTCATCAATGATGGCGGGACGGTTGCAGTCCACCACCACCAGCACTGTATTGGCATCCACCTTCTCCCTGGCTTCCGGACCGGTGATGAACATATCCCGTGGATAGTCATCATTGTTCAGGAAACGGTTCTTCAAGGGAAGGATCGGTGCCGTCACCTGATTTTCCACAATGTAAGCCCGCTTGCCAAGGCTTGTTACCATACGGTAAACACCCACAGAAGCACCCAGACAGTCCACATCTCCGTTGGCATGTCCCATGATCAGCACCCGGTCCTTGTTCTCCAGCAGCTCCTGGAAGGCCTGGGCCTTCACACGGGCCTTTACACGGGTGGTCTTCTCCGTGGTCTGGGATTTGCCGCCGAAGTAGGTCAGCTTCTCCTGAGATTTCACAACGGCCTGATCACCGCCGCGGCCCAGCGCCATGTCAATGGAGGTACGGGCATATTCATAATTCTGGGCATATTCTGCTGCACCATAGCCAATGCCGATGCTCAGAGTCACCGCCATTTCATTGCCGATGCTGACCTGACGCACCTCCTCCAGAATAGAGAAGCGGTCCTCCAGCATCTTCGGCAGATACTGCTGCTTCAGGATAAAGAAATATTTGTCCTTTTCAATTTTTTTCGTGAGTCCGTTCACTGAAGACACGTAGCGGTTGATTTTCCGATCCACGAGAGCGGTGAGCAGGGACCGCTTCACCTCCTCGATCTGATCCAGCACCTCCTCGTAGTTGTCGATGTAGATCAGTCCGCAGACAATATGCTCATCCGCCAGCTGACGGCTCAGACGAATCTCGTCCGTCTCATCCCGAAGATATACAGCCACAACCTTCGTTTCCGGATCCACCAGCGCCGGAAACTGCTCCTGTCCTGCCACGATATGCGTCCTTAGCAGATCAATGCAGTACTTCCTGTCCTGGTAGGCGGAATGAATCTCCAGCATGGCATCCTCTTCCATCAGCATTTCCTTTGTAACATTCGGAAACATATTGATCAGGTTGTCTGCCGCTGCCGTGTCCTTCGCAATGTTCCGGAAAGCGGTATTCCGCCAGAGTATTTTTCCGTTGTTGTCCACGATGCAATAAGCCGTGGGCATCTCCCGGAAAAGCTCGGACTGAACCTCACTGGAGGCAATGGAAAACTCCAGCAGCCCGGACAGAAGCGTTGTACGCCGGGTAAAATAGAGCCAATAGGCAATGCCGAAGTACACCAGCACAAAGCACAGCAGAATCATGGCTGCCTTAAAGGACAGGAATCCCAGGATCATGATCGGCGGAATCAACAGCAGTGTGAGCCACAGCGGCCACGCCAGATAAACATCGATCAGGCTGCGGGATTTTTTATGCTTACTCATAAAATGCTTTTCCTTTCAGAAATATCTTTAAGTATAGCATATTGATAACGAAAAAACCGGAATAAACAGAAAGCTGTTTATTCCGGTTCTGACTCTCAATTAGTCTACCTGATACGGCAGCAGAGCTACGTGTCTTGCACGCTTCACAGCATTGGTGATTGCTCTCTGGTGTGTTGCACATGTACCGGTAATTCTTCTCGGAAGAATCTTGCCTCTCTCAGAAATATACTTTCTCAGTGTAGCAACATCTTTATAATCGATCGGCTTAGCCTTCTCGCTGCAGAATACACAAACTTTTCTTCTGCTGCGGAAACCGCCGGCTCTTCTGGGTCTGGCGGAGCCGCTTCTCTCGGACTTCTGAAATGCCATGGTTTTTCCTCCTATAGATATGTGAGGAATCTCCCTTAGCGTCTAGGCTTTAGTTAAAGGGGAGACCCTCGTCTTCTACCCCATCAGGTATATTCATAAAACCATCGCCGATAGAACTTCCTGAACCCATCATGCCGGAATTGCTTCCGCCGCGATTGCTCTGGTAGCTGCCGGTGGAGGCACCTGCGCCGCCCTGGCCCTTGCTATCTGCGAACTCCTGATCATCCACGATGATATCCGTTGTATAGACAGTCTGCCCATCCTTGTTCTGATAGCTGCCTGTCTGGATACTGCCGGAAACCAGCATTCTCATACCCTGGTGCATGTACTTCTCAGCGAACTCCGCTCTCTGTCCGAATGCTACGCATCTCAGAAAGTCTGCTGTCGGCTGATTGCTGTCTCCGTTCTGGTTTCTGCGGCCACGTCTGTCAACTGCCAGTGTATATCTCGCAATTGCCAGGCTGTTCTCACCCTGCGAATACCGGATCTCAGGATCTCTTACCAATCTACCCATTAGGATAACTCTGTTCATTATTTACTCGCTTTCCGCTCGCTTATTTACTCTGCCTCAACTTCTGCAGCAGTTGTCTCTTCAGCCTTCACGGTCTCTGTCTCAGCCTCCGGCTTTACAACCAGATATCTGATCACCGGCTCCATAATGCGAATATGACTCTCAAGCTCGTTCGGAGTATTTGCATCTCCTGTGAAAGGAATGAAGTAATAGAAGCCTTCCTTCATATGCTGAACTTCATAAGCCAGTCTCTTCTTTCCCCACTCTTCGATGTTCTCTCCTACAGTGCCATTGTAGCGGGCAATATATCCCTTGATCTTTTCGATGGCAGCTGCTCTCTCTTCATCATCGAGCTTCGCACTCAGAACAACGCACAATTCATACTTGTTCATCTGCTTTACCTCCTTTTGGTCTCTTGGCCTCCACTCTTCGTGAAAGCAAGGAATTTCGTGATACGGTTAGATATCTTAGCAGAAAGGCAGTCTCTTTGCAAGCCTTTTCTCAATTAATTCAATGGTTACATTTTCTTCAGCAGCTTTTCAAATTTATGCCGCGGAAGCATCAGCTCATGCCCGCAGCCGCAGCATTTCGCACGGACATCCGCGCCTACCCGCAGGAGCTCCCAGTCTCTGCTGCCGCAGGGATGTGGCTTCCGCATGACAACATTTTCACCAACCTGAAGCTCCATCATATGTCCTCCGAGAAAACCCGCTCATGCAGAGCCGGAGTCCGCTGCCTTTCTTCATTAATTTTCAGAATGTGCAGCTGCATGCTTTTCTACCTCTTCCTCATACTGATCCGTCAGTTCCTTCTCATATCCCTTGAAATCCGTCTGCAGCACCATATACTTTCGGGCGTAGCCAATGGGATTGTAGCTTTCCTTGGCCTGCCGCAGCCCCGGCAGCCCCAGATCATCCTCACGGTTCACAATTTCCGCTTCCGGAAAGGCATGACTGATAAACTGCTGATTGATGGCCTGGTAAATGCCCGGATAGTCCCGGCTGTTTCCCTTTTCGATGGTGATACAGGCCATTTTCTCCCGCGGATTGTAGGAACCGATGGAGAAGGCCTCCAGCCTTCCGTCTACAAAGATGCCACCGATCCGGTGCCGGATCTGAAAGCAGTGCTGCAGCATTTCGTGAATGCCGCTGACCTCATGCTCCAGCGTATCCTCACCCTCTGCTTCACCGGCCTCCCGATTCTGATACCAGCGGTCCAGAAACTCCCATACGGTCTGCTTGTCGCCGCAGTCCAGCATTCGGAATTCCCATCGGCCCTCACAGCTCTTCAGAAAACGATTCAGCTGGTTTTTCTTTTTGTGGAACCGTTTTCCAGGCAGGGTACGCAGCTCCTCTGCACTGTAAAGATAGTCCTTAAGATCTGTTTCCTCCCGCACAAGATATCTGGGATTTTCCTTCAAACCGAGTGCTTCTACCCCTTCCTCGTCCGCCAGATAAATCTTAAAGGGGACATGCAGCACTTCATTAAAATACTGCTCTGCCACAGAGAAGTAATGCTCCAGCTGCTCCTCTCGGCACCATGGCATGGCCGAGAAATATTCCCCCCGACTCTGCATCAGGGTCAGCACCGCCTGCTCCTCCACGACAGCAATCTTCGTCTGATAATAACCCGCCCACAGATAGGTATCCAGCAAACCGCTGTCACAGGTTTTGTTGGGCCGCATGGAATAAAAGGGCTCCAGCTTCCCGGCATCCTCCGCCCTGGGTTTTTCAAATTCTATTGTCATAAAATATGCTTCCTTTCAGCTTACTCTGCTTCATCGCAGAGCGCCTTACAGTATAGCATTATCCGCCTGAAATATCCATGTATGCCTCCTTTCTGCGGCCTCAGCCTCCGTCCCTTGTCAATGTCGAAGCCGTACTCCGCGTCCCGGCTGCTGTTTCAGCAGCTGCGTTGATTGCTGCCGGGGCTTCCTGCAGCAGCTCAGACAAGGCAACTGCAGCTATACTGCTCTCGGCAGGCTGCCCGTAACGAAAGCTTGCCTTGTCGCTTCCCTGCCCGGGGGTATATTCTCCGCCCTCTCCGCTCAGCCGCCAGCCGAGAAACTGATACCGGGAATCCCCTCCCGGATCCGTCAGCTGCTTCGGAAGCGCAAAGTAGGTAAGATTTTCATGAAGAATGCCCTGCTCCGGTGAAAGTCCCCGTTTCTCCGCCTGCACAAAGCCGTAGTCATAGCAAATTTGGTAATTATGATTGTAGCATGCCCGAAACCAGTCCTCATAAACGGCAAAGGCATTCTTGTTCTCCGTTCCGGCATAACCGGAAGCCTTCATAAGAAGCCCGCTGGTCATATATGTATTCTTCTGATAACAGACCTGAAAAGCGGTCTGAAAGGACTGTCCGTCAAACAGTATGTCCATCTGTGCATCTCGTACACGCATATACCGTGTGATCGCAAACGGTTTGCTCCCCATTCCCAGAATATCCCAATGAATCTCACTGCTCTCCTCTGCTGACGGTATCGTCTGTGTTGTGTCCGCTCTTCCGACACCGATCCGGAAGTACTTTCCCACAGCGTAACTGCCGCACAGGAAGCCATCCTCCGGCACCAGCCTGCTGACACTGCCGCTGATCTCTCCTTCGAGATAAACATCAACGTAAGGACAGATTCCCAGGCTCGTCACTGTACCGCTGCTATTCGTCGTAAGAATTTCCTCTCCGTCCACATTCACCACAACATCTCTCCGGGTGAATTGAGTAATGCCTTCCGCTCTGCAAGGCCGGGAAGCGCACAGCAGCCAGGCCGACAAACAGATAAGAAACCGAAAGAGAAAGTCCGAGCCGGACCGCCGACTCATGTCTGCACCTCCATACGGATGCCCATGGCCTGCGGCAGCTGCTTCCGGGTGGCCGCGAACTCCTCTCCCAGAGAAAAGCTCTCTGTCAGCAGCTGCGCCTCACAGCGATAATATTTCGTTTCCCCGGGAGAAAGCTCCGGTACCAGTGTATTCTCGGTACTGCCCGTCAGACTTTCCCGGCTGTCCCGGCTGCTGCCGCCGTACCATTGGTAGCTTTGAAAGCCCGCAGGTTCGCTGATGCAGCGTGTATCTGCTGTTACCGCCAGCTCCTGCCCCTCAGCAAGCATGATGCTCCGTGCCCCGGCCGCCCCCTTGCCAAAGCGACGAATAAACTCCTCTTCTGTGTAATCGCCATCATTATCATACAATATCTTATGCACGCCCTGATCGTTCCAGAGTCCCTGAATTCCGTAGCTTTGTTCTACGCCCCGCATCTCCACAGCGAGACACCAGTAGCCCTGTTCCGTGCCCGCCGGAATATAAAGAATCTGCTCCGCCGTGCCGAAATCCTGCGGAAGAACCTTGTCAAAGCTTCTCTGTTCCTGCTCATAGCTCGTGTATTCACTGTCCCAGTAAAAATCCACTGCCATGCTCTGTCCGATCATGCAGCCTCCTTTCCCGTGAAATAATCAAAGTCCTGCCGGGTGAGCCTTCCTTCGGCAAATGAGAAGCGGTACAGATCAGAGCGCACCGTTGTTTCTTCAGTCCGAAGCTCATAATACACCAGCACACTTTCTCCGTCCTTCAGCACCAGCTCCTCGGTTTTCCCTGCATCGGAGGCCAATGCTGTCCAATCCGAAATCTCATCTCCCTTGGGCGCACTGAGAGATGCACCCGCTGTACTGCGGAACCAGCAGACCTCCTCCAGAGCTTCCGTTCCCTGCTCATACAAAGCTGTCAGCTGTATTTTTCGCTCCCGGGCCGGAATTTCCAAAGCTTTGTCACCGCTGAAATCTCCCAGCACCAAGGCGTAAGGGCCGGATCGAAAACCATTTTTTCCGTTTCGGTCCGTACAGGCCGTCACCAGCAGCTCCGCCAACAGATTAAAGCTTCCCTCCGGCAGACCGTCCGCGCCGGGAAAGCTCAGCTTATATTGATACTCGCGCACTTCTCCCGGCTGCAGTGGTGTCTTCTCATCCGGACCGGCTATGACTTCCAGCACGATTGCTCCATCCGTCACGCTCAGCCCGTTTCGCTCCAGAATGGTCTCCTCCGAAAGGTACACCGGCACCTGTCCTGTGTTCACCACCTCTCCGCTGATATAAAGCACCGTGTCCTTACTGATTTCCCGGTCCAGCGTGTCCTCCTTTCCGAAGGCCCGGGTCTCCAGAGAAAGCTGTGCCGCCCGGGCTTCAATGCGCTTTTCCATTCGCTCGGCGAAATAGGCTCCCGCACCGCAGATACTGAGAAGCAGAAGAAGGACCGCCAGAAGAAGCAGCTGTATTCGCCGGTCCCGATGCTCTGTACCTCCCTTCGAAGACCGCTTTCTCTTCCGCATGCCATTCCTCCGTCATTTTTCTCTACTTCCGCTGTCCTTAGAAAACCACTGATTAAAGCGTTTCCCTAGCCGGAGCTTAGCTTATGACTGTCTTGAAACCGTCACTGTACCGATCTCAACAGACTCCGCCCCGCTCTTCAGTTTGTTCCACTCAATACCGTCCGTATGGTCTGCCTGCACCGCATAGATATCTGCCGTAACCGTGCACTGCTTTCCCTGGAAGCCATTGTCCGCTTTGCTGGCCAGCGCCAGCCAGAAGCTCATATCCACTGACTTCTTGCTTTCATAGTCTGCGTCCTTCATTCCTGCCAGCTCGCCGCCCTGCACCAGGAACGTCACAGTATCCATCTCTTCATTGTTTTTGCTGGAGCTCTTGCTCAGGAAGCGTACCGTATCCGCCGAATTGTCCAGCGTCACCGTGTCACCGTCTGCCGGCAGTGTATATACAACCTCTCCCGTTCCAAATGCGTTTTTCAATGTGTCCGACGCAATGAACCATTCGATGGAATCACTGTCAAAGCTTTCCTCGGATTTCACGGTCACCTCCGCCACCACCTTCACATCCCGCTGTCCCACATTGGTGACCTTCAGCTTCAGCGGATTCATGTCTCCCGGCACCATGGGATCCGTGGTCAGCTGAAAATCCGTGGTATCCACCTGTATTCCCATGTTTTCCGGCGTCACCGCCAGATTTACCGTGCGCTTCTGCGCAAAATATGCCCAGGCACCGCTGATGCTGAGAAGCATCACACCCATAGAAATCACTGCCGCTGCACGTTTTCCGACTTTCATTTTGCTTTACCTTCCTTTCCTACGCCCAGATCAGACCCTTCACCGTTCCGTAAATCTGCTCCGGTGCGACAATCCCGCGATCCTCTGTGTTGTTGTGATCTCCCCGGGTAATGAAGCCCTCCTCAGATTCCTCCACAATGCGGTGAATCACATAGGTGCCGCTTCCCTCCTCCGGGGAAAACATCACAACATCTCCCGGCTCCGCTTCGCGTTTTTGCTTTCTGACCAAAACAATTGCTCCCTTTGGATATGTGGGCTCCATGGATTCGCTCAGGATCAGAACCGGTTTATATCCCATAAAGAAGAAAGGCTTCCCCGTTCTCCTTTCCTGGTATGCTGACAGGACGAAGTAAACGGCACAGAAAATCATCAGCCACAGCAAAAGATTTCCCAGTGCACCGAAAATGCGTCTTATGCTTCTCTTCATATTTACTTCCCCCAGATAAATCGTTACGGCTTCACCGCCGTAAACCGACTGTGATTTTTGTATACATAAGCCTTGACTTCCCAGCTCCTCCACCATAATGGACAAGCTCCTATTCTCCGATGCCTCAGTCCTCATTTCTGCCGATGCAGTCGTTTCCGCCTCCCCTGGCATTCCCTTCTGCTGCCGATGCAGCCGTTTCAGCAGCACTGCCAGTCGACTGTCCATCGCCTTTGTTCCC
Organism: uncultured Lachnospiraceae bacterium; assembly: GCA_964548305.1. GTDB lineage: Bacteria > Bacillota > Clostridia > Lachnospirales > Lachnospiraceae > Oribacterium. Next base: position 328 of record CAZJQX010000001.1, on the reverse strand, counting down.
GTATCAGGGTTTACTGTCTTTATTTCTACGGATTCCCTCTGCTGATTTTCAGACTGCTGCGTATTTTCTGCCGATATCAGCGGGTCCTCCGCTGCCTCCAGCACATCATCCGCTCCCGGACCGCCCAGAAAGGAGACCGCCCCGCCAAAGAGCACACCGTGATTGGATTCCGCATGAGCAGCACTTCCATCCGCTTCAGCAGACTCCTTTCCTTGTTCTGCTTCGCTGCTTTCCGCCTGTGCATTCTCCGCTGTGTCAGATACGTCTCTGACATCCGCCGCATCATCCGTCGCTTCTGTCGAAGCCTCCTCTTCCGATACCTCCGCTG